>CAZKFI010000001.1:0-1779 GCA_964551975.1 uncultured Bifidobacteriaceae bacterium
TCCGGAGGCCCGCCGCGTGGAAGTCACCATCTCCTGGATCCCCGCAAACTAAGGCACCAGGTAGGAAATTCAGGGCTATGGCCCCCATCACCCATGGGTGATGGGGGCCATAATCACGTCATGGCGGCCAACGACGAGGCAATCCGTCAAGCTGCCCTTGTCCTTCTCGCCGAGCGTGGCTGGCGCTCGGTAACCACCACTGAAGTAGGGCTGCGAGCCGGACTCACGCACGGTGCCGTCTACGAACGCTTCCGAAACAAAGAGCAGCTGGTCCTAGCGCTCTGGGACGAGGAACTCAGCCCAACATTCGTGGCCGCGCTGGAGGCACTCTGGCAGGCCGCAAGCTCCGACACTTTGGCGTCGGCGATCGAAGTGTTTTGGCGGCCATCGGTCACGCTTGTGGCCGCTGTCGAGTTACTGCTTGCCGCGGAGTTTGACCCAGCCCTTCGTGACCGGGTGCGTGAGCCGATCGCGGAACTCCTGAGTCAGCGTGCTGCAGCGACGAACTCTGAATCGGCAGTCATTGATACCGCCCTAGCTATCTCGGCGATTGGACTGGTGATGGCCAGTGGGCGACCGTGGGTTGAAGAGACTGACTCTGCCTTCCCGGTGTCGTGGCTGTCTGCCGGCATAGGGCGTCCTGCCGTGGACGTGCCCGGATCTGATGTTGTACCGCACTATCTTTTGGACCCGACAATCGAGTCGGGTGACGAGCGACTCGATCGCATCATGGAGGCAACCGTTGCCGTCATCGGCGAGCACGGCTACGACCACGCCTACCTTCGTGCTATCGCCTCACGCGCTGGAGTGTCCGTGCGGGCCGTCACCAGGACGTTTCGCCACAAGATCGACCTCATGGCTGCAACCCTGCGCTGGCAGCATCGCCGCGGGCTGCAAGGGCTGCACGACTACCTGCAACGAGCTGCCAAGGAGAGCAGTCCTGGCCAGGCTGAGGCCGCCGGCTGGCGTTGGTACCTAGCGCCTGAAATTGCCCATGCACGAACAATGCTGATCGAGGCCAATCGACTGCAGACCACTGAGCGCAGCTGCTGGGAGGCCATGGTCCCCGCGGAATATGAGGCAATTGAGGCCTACGCCGATCTGCATCCCCACCTTGACCGCACATCTGCCCTGTCGGCCATTCATCTCGAGTTCGCCATCGGCATGGGACTCCTAGCCGTGGCACGCCTTGCCCCGCAGGCCTACGAGCTCCCCTTTCAGGCGATTACGGTTCCTATGCAGGAATTCCATCCATGGAGTGGATCAGCACCATCGTGACCAGCGCGCCGTTTGCCTCCCCCTGAGCCTGCACACTCCTGGCACGTCGCCATGGTGGAAGGACACATTTCAGCTTTAGTTCAGCACTAGATTGAGCAAACGACCCACTTCGGGCAGTCTCAATGCCTGCGCTGTCAGCAGCGCTATCCGTGCTGCTTTGGAGGGTCAATGTTTCGGGGTGAGAGCAGAAGTTCCACCGCCAGTGTGATTTCCGTCGAGCGGCACAGTCGGCGGCGCTGGGTCTCCGTGGGGACCGTCACCGCCCTGATCGCCGTTGTCTGGATTGTCACTCCCCAAACACCCCGTACTTAGGCGGGCGATGTGATGACTGAAGCGTTTGGCTCTGCCGGCAAAGACCAAGAGGGCCGGATCCCATGGGGGAGATCCGGCCCTCTTGATATTGGAGGAGGAGGGAAAAAAGCGTTAGGAAGCAACTGCCAGGCGGCGACGCTGGGCGTAGACCGCTTCACGGTCATCTTCGGAGAGCCCACCCCACACGCC
>CAZKFI010000001.1:1808-27313 GCA_964551975.1 uncultured Bifidobacteriaceae bacterium
AGCGCATCGGGCTAGGCCCGGGCAGCGACCACAGACCGCCTTAGCGGCTGCCTCGCGCGCCTCGCGGGCCGGCCCGCGCTCACCCTCGGGGTGAAAGAAAATGCTCGGATCCTCGCCGCGACAGGCTCCCTCGAGCTGCCAATCCCAAAAGTCGCTATTCGGCCCTGGGAGCCGGGAAATATCCGCCATCGATGCCTCCATCGCTTGCCTTGCCTGTGATGGCACAGTACAAAACGCGTCATAACCGTGTCAAGTTCCAAACATGAACAAGTTTTGAAACGCTTTCAAAGGTGCGATATCGGGGATTCGGACCCACAATGACGGCGTGTCGCTTCCCGTCGAACCAGCCGAGGCCCCCGGGCTGACGGTGGCGGCGGTCGCTCGACGCCTGGGGGTGGCACCGGCCACGCTGCGGACCTGGGATAGGCGCTATGGCCTGGGCCCGTCGGATCACCGATCCGGGGCGCACCGCCGTTACACCGCCGCTGATCTTGCCCGCCTTGAGCAGATGCGTCGTCTGATGATCGCCGGCGTTCCCCTGGCCGATGCAGCGCGCCAGGCTAAGGGTGAAGTGGGCGGTGCGGGCGAGGGTGCCTTTGACCCAGCTGTTGGTGAGGGGCGCCCAGGTGGTGGTCGCGTCGTCGCGATTCCCGGCGGCACTCCTGGTGCCCGGGGCCTAGCAAGAGCCGCGCAGTCCCTGGACGGCGTCGCCTGTCGGGCCATCATCGACGAAACCATCGAGCGCCGCGGCGTTGTTTGGACCTGGGACCACCTGCTGGCTCCGGTGCTGGTCGGCGTCGGCCAGCAGTGGCAGAACAGCGGCCGCTGGATCGAGGTCGAACATGTGCTCAGCGAGGCCGTCACCACGGCACTGAGTTCGGCAGTGAGCAGCGACACCGGGCTGGGTCGGCCCGTCCTCCTGGCCGCCACTGAGGGTGAATTCCATGCCCTGCCGCTCTGGGCGCTTGCGGCGGCCCTCTCGGAGCGTCGGATACCTGCGCGGGTCCTCGGCGCCCGGTTGCCGAAAAGTGCCCTGATTGAGGCGATCCATCGCACCGGTCCTGCGGCGGTGTTCCTTTGGTCGCAGACTTCAGACACCCAGGATCAGCAGGTCCTTGAAGAGCTACCGCAACTACGACCACCGGTGGTCACCGTGGTCGGTGGGCCGGGCTGGACGGCGCCGCTGCCCGATGACGTGGTGTTCGTGGGCGAGCTCACCGAGGCTGTGGCCCGCCTTGCTCGTGCTGCCGGCGAGTAGCCTTCCCCCATGAAGCTGGCCGATGAGACGTTCGGCTACCTCGGCCTGACCTTCGACGACGTACTCCTTGTACCGGCCTACTCCGACGTGGTTCCAACAGCCGTCGATACCAGTTCGCACATCACTCGGCGTATCCGCGTGTCTATGCCATTGGTCTCCAGTGCCATGGACACCGTGACGGAAGCACGGATGGCCATCGCGATGGCAAGGCACGGCGGTGTCGGCGTCATGCACCGCAATCTCGCGATCGAAGACCAGGCCGGGCAGGTCGATCTCGTCAAGCGCTCGGAAGCCGGCATGGTTAGCAATCCGGTCACCTGCGCGCCAACAGACACCCTTGCTGCAGTCGATCGGCTCTGCGCGCACTACCGCATCTCCGGAGTTCCTGTCGTCGATGAGGCGGGCACCCTGCTCGGCATCGTCACCAACCGCGATATGCGCTTCGCTGAAGACCTCAGCAGACCGGTGGCTGAGGTGATGACACCGATGCCGCTCATTACTGGACCGGTCGGGATCGACTCTGACGCGGCACTGGCCCTGCTCGCTCAGCACAAGGTGGAGAAACTGCCGCTGATCGATGCTCAGGGGCGTTTGCAGGGACTGTTCACCGTCAAAGACTTCGTCAAGAGCGATAAGTACCCGCATGCCACCAAGGACGAGGCCGGTCGGCTCGTCGTGGGGGCCGCTGTTGGAGTCGGGGAGGATGCCGAGAAGCGGGCACGGGCACTGGTGGATGCCGGGGTGGATTTCCTCGTTGTCGATACCGCGCACGGCCACTCCAAGGCCGTCCTAGACATGGTGGCGCTGCTGAAGGCGCAGACACGCGTGGAGATCGTCGGCGGCAATGTCGCCACCCGCGAGGGGGCTCAGGCGTTGATCGATGCCGGGGCCGATGGCATCAAGGTTGGAGTTGGGCCCGGATCCATCTGCACCACGCGCGTCGTTGCCGGTGTCGGGGTGCCACAGATCTCCGCAATCCACCAGGCCTGCCTTGCTGCGCGCCCGGCAGGAGTTCCCGTCATCGGTGACGGTGGGGTGCAGTACTCCGGTGATATCGCCAAGGCTCTGGTTGCCGGAGCCGATACCGTCATGCTCGGTTCATTACTGGCTGGTTGCGAAGAAGCCCCCGGTGACGTGGTGTTCGTCAACGGCAAGCAGTACAAGGCTTACCGCGGCATGGGTTCACTGGGTGCAATGCGCAGTCGCGGAAATCAATCCTCATTCAGTCGCGATCGTTACTTCCAGGACGATGTGCTCAGCGACGACAAACTCGTACCCGAGGGCATCGAAGGCATGGTGGCCTACCGCGGTCCGCTGGGTGCGGTGGCCCACCAACTCATCGGTGGACTCCGAGCGGCAATGGGCTACTCGGGTGCGGCCACCATCGCTGAACTGCACGCCAAGGGCTCGTTCGTTCGCATCACGGCCGCCGGGTTGCGTGAGAGTCACCCCCACGATGTCCAGATGACCATCGAGGCACCCAACTACTCAAGTCGGTGAGGCAATGTCCGAGGTCGTGATTGGTGGGGGCAAGCGCGCCCGACGTGCCTACGGGTTCGACGAGGTCGCGATCGCACCGAGTCGACGAACCCGAAACTGGCAGGAAGTGTCCACCACCTGGACGATCGACGCCTATCGATTCGACCTGCCATTCGTCGCGGCACCCATGGATTCCGTGGTGAGCCCCGAAAGCGCTGTTGCACTCGGCGGACTTGGTCTGCTGGCGGTGCTGAACGGTGAGGGGCTCTGGTCGCGCTACGAAGACCCCGAACCCATCCTGGAGCGCATCGCACAGGCCGGTGCGCCCGAAGTTGGTGACCTGCTTCGTCAGGCCTACAGCGCGCAACCGGTGATCCCGGGCCTGCTCGCCGAGCGAGTGACCTGGCTGAAGGGCCAGGGCGTCGTTACCGCCATCGCGGTGAGCCCGCACGGCACCGCTGAGTTGGTTCCGGTTGCCGTCGAGGCGGGTGCCGACCTGGTCGTGATCCGCGGGAGCACGGTCTCTGCCGAGCATGTCTCCAATGATGCTGATCCACTGAACCTGAAGGACTTCATCCATCGGGTCGAGGTGCCGGTGATCGTTGGTGGGTGTGCGACGTACCAGGCCGCCCTGCATCTGATGCGCACTGGTGCTGCCGGCGTGCTGGTCGGCTTCGGCGGTGGGGCCACACTCACCACGGCCGATGTGCTTGGTGTGCGGGTGCCTATGGCCAGTGCCATCGCAGACGTGGCAGCTGCGCGCCGCGACTACCTGGATGAATCCGGCGGCCGGTACGTGCATGTGATTGCCGACGGTGCCATGGGACGAAGCGGCGATATCGTCAAGGCCTTCGCCTGCGGGGCCGATGCGGCAATGCTCGGCACCGCTCTGGCTCGAGCAAGTGATGCCCCTGGACGTGGAGCGCACTGGGGGTCCGAGGCCTGGCACCGGCATCTGCCGCGCGGTCAACGCAATCTGCTGCCCGCAGTCGGAACCTTCGCCGAGGTGCTCAGCGGCCCATCGCGCACCACCGACGGCACGATGAATCTTGCCGGCGCTCTTCGCAAGGCCATGGCCACCACCGGGTACAGCGATCTCAAGGAGTTCCAACGAGTAGAGATGGTGGTGACTCAATGACCGTGGTTACCGAAACGCTCATCAGCAGGACGATCATCGACGACCTGCTCGCAATTCCCGTGGTGGGTCCCACTGCCGACTACCGCACCGTGATTGCCCCATTCACTGGTGCTCCGCTCTACGACCTACCGCTCTCCCAAGAGGTTGATGTCCAAGCGGCAGTGGATGCTGCGCGCCAGGCACAGCGGGAGTGGGCGCAGCGGCCGCTACGCGAACGCAGTCGGATCATGCTGCGCTTTCACGATCTGGTCCTGCAGCATCGGGATGAGGCCATGGACCTCATCCAGGCGGAGAACGGCAAGGCCCGTCGCGATGCGATGGAAGAGGTACTGGACGTTGCCATCACGGCGCGGCACTACGCACGCGATGCGCGCAGGCTGCTGCGCACTCGGCGACACCGTGGGGCACTCCCCTTTCTGGTGGGCGTGCAGGAGGTGCGACATCCCAAGGGAGTCGTCGGGGTAATCGCGCCGTGGAACTACCCGTTCACGCTGGCTGCCAGCGATGCCGTACCCGCTCTGTTGGCGGGGAACGCGGTGGTGCTCAAGCCCGACGTCCAGACCACCCTCACGGCACTGTTCGCCGTGCGACTCCTCCGGCAGGCGGGCCTACCGCCGGCGCTCATGCAGGTGGTCACCGGTGAGGGACCTGAGGTCGGGCCGATGGTTATCGATCGAGTGGACTACGTGATGTTCACCGGATCCACCGCGGTCGGCCGGTTCGTGGCTAATCGCTGCGGTCAGCGGTTGATCGGCTGCTCACTAGAGCTCGGCGGGAAGAACGCCATGATTATCCGAGCGGATGCTGACGTGAAGCGGGCCGCAGAGATCGCGATACGAGCCTGTTTCGCCAATACCGGTCAGCTATGTATTGCCGCTGAGCGCATCTACGTGCACCAGGCAGTGCGAGAGCGTTTCCTTGACGCATTCCTCCCTCAGGTCGCCGCGATGCAGTTGCGCGTTGGGTTCGGGTGGGGAGCCGATATGGGTTCACTGGTTTCCGCCAAGCAGCTGCAGCGTGTTCAGGAACACGTGGACGACGCTGTTCGGCACGGTGCTTCAGTGCTCGTAGGGGGCAAGGCGCGACCCGATATCGGTCCCTACGTCTTTGAGCCGACCGTGCTCGCCGATGTCGATGAGCGCATGACGCTCTGCGAGCAGGAGACCTTCGGGCCGGTGGCGGCGGTTTATCACGTGGCCAGTGATGCCGAGGCGGTGGCACGCGCCAACGACACCCCCTACGGTCTGAATGCCGCAGTGGTCACTTCCGATGGTCGCGCGGGTCGGCGCATCGCCCAACAGCTACGTACCGGCACGGTGAACGTCAATGAGGGGTACGCGGCTGCCTGGGGGAGTACCAGGGCGCCGATGGGTGGCATGGGTGACTCAGGTATCGGTCGCCGGCATGGTGATGAGGGACTTCTGAAGTACACCGAGTCGCAGACCGTTGCTACTCAGCGTGCACTGGGTTTTGGAGCGCCTTTCGGATGGTCGGATCGCAAGTGGGGACAGGTACTCACCGTGTCGCTCGGGACGATGAAACGATTGGGCCTGAAGTAGCGGAGCATCAGTAACCATGGCAGCGCTGCCGATGCGTTGGGTGAACGGCTGAAGGAATGAAGGGAGTGGTGATGGGGTCCTTCGACTTCGATGTGGCAATCATTGGGTCTGGCTTCGGTGGTTCGGTTGCTGCGCTCCGGCTCACCGAGAAGGGCTACCGCGTCGGCGTGCTCGAAGCGGGTCAGCGCTTTACCGAAGCCACCTACCCCAAGACATCCTGGGACTTGCGGCGATTCCTCTGGGCGCCTCGCCTCGGCATGAAGGGACTGCAGCGCATCCACGTGCTGCGCGACGTCGTGGTGCTAGCCGGGGCGGGGGTTGGCGGCGGGAGCCTGGTCTACGCCAACACCCTCTACGTCCCCGGGTCGACGTTCTTCAACGACCCGCAGTGGCGGGAGATCACCGACTGGGCCAGTGAGCTTGCGCCCTACTACGACCAGGCCAGCCGCATGCTCGGTGTGGTGGAGAACCCCACGATGACCCCAAGTGACGTCATCATGAAGGAGGTCGCCGATGAGATGGGTGTCGGTCACACCTTTCGCATGACTCCGGTGGGCGTCTACTTCGGTGACGGTCCGGGGCAGCGTCGCCCAGATCCGTTCTTTGGCGGTGCAGGCCCGGAACGCACCGGCTGCATCCAGTGCGGTGAGTGCATGACCGGCTGCCGTCACAACGCGAAAAACACGCTGCCGAAGAACTACCTCGGCCTTGCTGAGGCCGCCGGAGCTGTCGTGCATCCCTTGACCACCGTGACCGCGATCCTGCCGCGCCGTGCCGGTGGCTACGCCATCGTCACCGAGCCCACCGGCATGTTGCGTCGTCGCCCGCGCGTATTCACCGCCGAGCAGGTGATCATGGCGGCTGGAACGTACAACACTCAGCGCCTCCTCCATCGAATGAAGGACAAGGGGCAACTCCCCAATCTCTCACCGACCCTGGGTCGCCTCTCCCGAACGAACTCTGAGTCAATTCTGGGTGCGGTCAGCACCTCAGCAAAGGCCGATTACACCCGCGGTGTCGCCATCACCTCCAGTTGGTACCCCGATCCGCAGACCCATGTGGAGCCGGTGCGGTACGGGCGCGGGTCGAACTCCATGGGACTCCTGCAATCGGTGATGACGACTCCCCAGGTCGGTGTGGCCAGGTGGCGTACCTGGATCGGTGAACTTGCACGTCAGCCGCGCACCACCGTCTCGCTGCTCAATGTCCGCCGCTGGAGCGAGCGTGCGGTCATCTCACTGGTCATGCAGCCTGTCGACAACTCACTCACCCTGACCGGTGCGCGCGGCTTCCTAGGCCGTTGGCGGTTGACGACTCGCCAGGACGCCTCCACGCCGGCGCCCACCTACCTGCCGGTCGCCCAGGACGTCGTGCGCCGAATCGCCAAGCGGGTTGGTGGTGTTGCCGGATCCAGTGTGTTCGAAAACTTCGATGCGGCTCTGACCGCCCACTTCGTGGGAGGGTGCGTTATCGGTGCGGATAGCAACCGGGGAGTCATCGACGCCTACCACCGCGCCTTCGGGCACGAGGGGCTGCATATCGTGGATGGCTCCGCAATCACGGCCAACCTCGGTGTCAACCCGTCGCTGACGATCACCGCTCAGGCAGAGCGAGCCATGGCGATGTGGCCGAATAAGGGGGAGGCTGATCCTCGACCCACGCTGGGCGCCGCCTACGTGCCGGTGGCACCGATACCGCCAAAGCGGCCGGTCGTTCCTGACTCGGCTCCCGGTGCGCTGCGACTTCCATTGATTGTTCGGTCAAAGACCAGCTGAGCGGTTGCATCACGCTACCCGTGATCAGCAGACTTCGGGTATGCCGCAGGGATCCGTACTCGTCGTCAGTGCCACCGGATTAAGTAACGCAGTCGACGCAGCTGCCTGCATTGGTGCTGGCTTGGGCGTGCGCCAGGAACGGATTGGTCCTGCGGCCCTGGCTGCAGCACAGGATCCGTCGACGATGGCGATCGTCGTGGATGCCGATGGCCGCGGGTTGGTGCCAGGTGCCGCACTGTCATTTTGTCGTCAGGTGCGCTCCTGCTCCCAACGTTGGCTCGTGCTCCTAGTCCCGCGCCTGGATGAAGCTGGCGAAATGATGGCCTGGTCAATCGGCGTGAACGACTACGTCAGCCGGGGTGGTGGCCCGCGTGCGTTGGCTGCACGCCTGCTGGTTCGGGTGGGGCAGGAACCTGTTGAGCGATCCTTCCTGGAAGGTGCACCGTTGGCTCGCAGTACGGGCAACTCACGACGGATGCGTCCGCAACTCCCGGTGGATCCACCAATGGGGTCCGTTGAGGTGGCCGCATACGGCCTCGACGAGCCGTTGAACTACGACAACCTGCTCCTAGATGGCCTATCGCGCATGGTGTACGTCAGTGGATCGCCGATTCACCTGACTCGCACGGAGTTTGACCTTTTGGCCATGCTGATGGCTCAGCCTCAGCGTGTGTTCACTCGAGCCGAACTCATCAAGGCCGTCTGGGGCGAGACATGGTTTGGTGACGATCACTTCGTAGAGACCCACGCGTCCCGCCTACGACGCAAGATCAGCGCCGCAGGCGGGCCGCGCATTGCCGCCGCCGTGCGCGGAGTTGGTTACCGTCTTGTCGACGGTATGACCATGCCGCGCCTAGTCGATATGCAAAGTGCCTAGGGTCACCAACCCGCCGCACGCAGGACTGCTCGCTTGGTGAGCACGCGGGCCAGATGTTCGCGATAGTCCGCTTGGGCGTGAATATCGCTGGTAGGTCGACACCCCTGGGCGGCCAGATCCGCTGCTGAGGCAACTGCCTCTGCAGACGATGCACCAATCAATGCAGCCTCAACCGCGGATGCGCGCACGGGTGTCGGTCCCATGTTGGTCAGGGCCACCCGTGCTTCGGCGATGGAGGAGCCGTCCATCCGCACCGCCGCAGCCACTCCGACGATTGCCCAGGCCTGCGCCGTGCGATTGAACTTCTCGTAGTGCGAACCCCAGCCGGTGAACTTCGGGAAGGTCACCGACACCAGGATCTCGTCCTCGCCCACCGCGGTCGTGAAGTAGTCCACGAAGAAGTCCGCAGCGCCCACCGAACGTCGACCCGATGGACCGGCAATTGCGAAGGTTGCATCCAATGCCCGCGCCACTGCTGGTAGGTCACCTGCTGGATCGGCGTGCGCCAAAGACCCACCAAGGGTGCCGCGGTGCCGGATCGCTGGGTCGGCCACCGTTGCTGTCGCCTGGGCCAGCAACGGCACCGCACCCTTGACCACCGGGCTGGACATGACGGCGTGGTGCGTGGTCGACGCACCGATGGTCACCGACGATGCGTCCTCGGTAATGCCCACCATCTCGTCGACCTTGCTGCAGTCCACCAGGGTGGATGGACCAGCCAGCCGCAGCCGCAGCGCGGGCATCAGTGACTGGCCGCCGGCCAGGACCTTGGGCTCGTCACCGCCAGCAGCAAGTGCACGCACTGCCTCATCGACTGTCGAAGGTCGGACGTAATCGAATGCGACCGGGATCATGCCGCACCTCCCTTTGCTGCCTGGATGGTTCGCCACACCGTCTGCGGTGTCGCAGGCATCGCGACGTCATTGACGCCGAGGTGCCGAACGGCATCGATGATGCCGTTGATGATTGCCGGCGTAGAGGCGATCGCACCGGCCTCGCCGACACCCTTGGTACCCAGGGGATGAGTCGTCGACGGAGTGACCGTCGTTGCGGTCTCGAAGCTGGGCAGATCCGCCGCACTCGGGATGAGGTAGTCGGCGAAACTGGCCGTCAGCAGGTTGCCATCAGCGTCGTACTCGGCCCCTTCGTATAGGGCCTGGCCAATGCCCTGGGCCACACCACCATGAACCTGACCCTCAACGATCATCGGGTTCACCTGCACGCCCACGTCGTCGACGCAGACGTACTTGCGAATCTTGACCTTGCCGGTTTCGGTATCGACCTCCATCGCCGCAAGGTGAGTTCCGTGTGGGTAGGAGAAATCGTTCGGGTCGATCGTCGCCTCTGCCGACAGCGTGGGCTCCACGCCATCGGGCAGGTTGTGGGCGCTGAAAGCCTCGAAGGCCACCGCACCCAGCGGCTGTGACTTCGTTGGATCACCCTTGACTCGGAACGCCCCATCGACAAACTCCAGGTCGGAGGCAGCACACTCCAGTTGATGGGCTGCGATGACCCGAGCCTTTTCGATAATGCGCTCGCAGGCCGCCTTGACGGCCTGACCCCCGACGGCCAGTGAACGTGAGCCGTAGGTATCCATTCCGTAGGGCGCACGTCCGGTATCGCCGTAGATGACCTCGATGTCCTCCACGGGCACACCCAGGATGCTGCTGGCGATCTGCGACCAGGCGGTTGCATGGCCCTGGCCGTGCGGTGACGTGCCGGTGACCACCTCGATCTTGCCGGTGGGCAGTGCGCGCACAGTGCAGTGCTCCCAGCCACCTGCCACGTACTTCAGTACGCCCAGGGTGCGGGAGGGAGCCAGACCGCACATCTCGGTGAAGGTAGAGATCCCGATACCGAGTTGCACCGGGTCATTGGCCTCACGTCGACGCTGCTGCTCGGCGCGAAGGCCGTCATAGTCGAACATGGCCAGTGCCTTCGCCGTCGCGGCTTCGTAGTTCCCGGTGTCATAGGTCAGACCTGCAACCGTCGTATACGGGAACTCGACGTGAGTGATCCAGTTCTTTTGACGTAACTCCATTGGGTCCATGCCCAATTCGGCTGCGAGCTCATCGACGATGCGTTCGATCGCATAGGTGGCCTCCGGTCGACCGGCACCGCGATAGGCGTCGGTCGGCGTGGTGTTCGTGAAGACCCCGGTGCAGTGGAACTGATACGCGTCCATCTTGTAGATGGCCGGATACATGAACATGCCGAGGAGTGGGATGCCTGGTGTGATGATCTGGAGATAGGCACCCATGTTCGCGTGCAGCGTGACCTTCAGGCCGAGGAATTTGCCATCCTTCGTGGCTGCCAATTCGATGTCCTGAATCTGGTCGCGACCATGGTGGGTTGCCACCATGTCCTCGCTGCGGGTCTCAGTCCACTTCACCGGACGACCAAGCTTGCGAGCCAACTGCGTGGCCAGAATCTCCTCGCGGTAGAACTGGAGCTTGCCACCGAACCCACCGCCGACATCGGGCGCAATCACTCGCAGGTTGTTCTCTGGAATTCCAGTGGACAGGGCTAGCAATACGCGCAGTACGTGCGGCACCTGCGTGGCCGACCAGATGGTCATTTCATCGGTCATGCCTAGCGGGGCGGCAACGACCGCGCGCGGCTCCATGAAGGACGGAATCAAGCGCTGATTGATGAATCGACGCTTGACGATGACATCAGCCTTGGCTGCTGCATCGTCGTATCCACCGCCCAGCGGGTAGTCGTAGCATCGGTTTGTACCCGCGCTGTCGTGCACCGTGGCACTACCTGGCTGCAGGGCGGCCTCCATGTCGATGACCGCAGGCAGTGGCTCGTAGTCGACCTCGATCGCTGCCAGCGCATCGGCCGCGTGGTACGCATCCGTCGCAACAACGACTGCGATGCAGTCACCAACGTGGCGGACCTTGTCGATGGCGAGTGCCGGGAAGGCGGGCATGACGATGTCGTCCGTCACCGGCCACACACAGGGCACTGCGGCATTCATGTCGCCAAGTTCCGCGGCTGAATAGGCCGCTATGACGTTGGGCATCTTCAGGGCGCCTGAGATATCCACCTTCTTCAACTTCGCGTGCGCCATCGGGCTTCGCAGGATCGCCATATGCACGGTGCCCGGCAACTGAATGTTGTCGGTCCAGTTGGTCACACCATGCAGTAGGCGAGCATCCTCCTTGCGCTTAAGCGGACGGCCCAGTGCAGTTGGGCTCTCGGCTACTTCGGTCACTTCGACGCACCCCCCATCAGGGTCGCAGCATGCTGAACGGACTTGACGATGTTGTGGTAGCCCGTGCACCGGCAGAGGTTGCCCTCCAGCCCTTCACGGATCTCGGTCTCGGTTGGGTTGGGATTCTCCGAGAGCAAATCCACCGTTGCCATCACCATGCCTGGAGTGCAGTAACCACACTGCAGCCCGTGGCACTCCTTGAATGCGGTCTGCACCGGATGCCATTCATCTCCGGTGGCAAGCCCTTGGATAGTGGTGATGTCGCAGCCGTCGGCCTGAACGGCCAGCATGCTGCAGGATTTCACGCTGCGACCATCGACCAGGACGGTGCAGGCACCGCAATTCGAGGTATCGCAGCCCACCACCGTTCCCACTCGACCTAGGTCTTGGCGGAGGTAGTGGACCAGGAGCTTTCTGGGCTCCACGTCGCTGGTGTAACTGGTTCCGTCGACAGTGACGGTGATCTGTGCCATGGCGGCCTCCCGCGTCGGATGCGGTCCGAGCGTCGAAGCAGGCTGACGCCCGGCGTGGTGATACTGCTCACAGTAGGGCGCCGTGCGGACCGGCGGGATGCTTTTTCCAAGATCATCAATGGTGCGCCCGGATTGTCACCGCCGTGCTCGGCTAGGGTGCTTCGATGCCTGACTCGGCCAGGATTCCCGCTACTCCCTGGCCCTGGATCATCCTCAGCACGATGCTCTGCTTCCTCCCCCTCGGGCTGGTCGCCCTCGGTTTCGGGATTCGCGCCGACCGGGCTCGCCAGGCGGGTGATCTGGATCGTTGTCGCCGGTCCGTTCGTGCCTGCCGCGGATGGGTGATCGCCGCGGTCAGCGTCGGTCTGGTGATCGACGCGATCATCGCGGTAACGCTGCTGCTGCTGGGAGCATTTCCGCGCTGATCCCGGTGCGGGCAGTGCGCCCTAGGCTTGCCGCGTGACAGACCAGGCGCCGGCGGGAACGGGATCGCATCCGACCGTGCTGGTCGTGGATTTTGGCGCCCAGTACGCCCAATTAATCGCACGTCGCGTCCGCGAGGCCCACGTCTATTCGGAGATCGTTCCGCACACCATCGACGCGGGCGCCGTCCAGGCCCGTCAACCGGCAGCCATCATTCTTAGCGGTGGTCCTGCCAGTGTCTACGAACCTGGTGCTCCGAGCCTGGATCCGGCCATCCTGGAACTTGGGGTTCCGGTCCTGGGAATCTGCTACGGGTTCCAGGCCATGGCGCAGGCGCTGGGCGGCACGGTGGCACAAACCGGACTACGCGAGTTCGGCGGCACATCCATCACCCTGACGCAGCCGGGGCGCCTGCTCCAGGACCTGCCCGAGCAGCAGCAGGTGTGGATGTCGCACGGTGACTGCGTCACGGTGGCCCCCGAGGGATTCCAGGTGAGCGCCACCTCAGCGGGAGCGCCGGTTGCGGCCTTCGAGCACCCCGAGCGCTGCCTGGCCGGAGTTCAGTTTCACCCCGAGGTGGTGCACACCGCGCATGGTCAGCAGGTGCTGCGTAACTTCCTCTACGAGATCGCCGGCATTCCTGCTGATTGGGATATGCGTTCGGTGATCGATGAGCAGGTCGCGGCGATTCGCAGGCAGGTTGGCGACGGCCGGGCGATCTGTGGACTCTCCGGCGGGGTGGATTCCGCGGTGGCGGCCGGACTGGTGCAGCGGGCGATCGGTGATCGGCTGACCTGTGTCTTCGTCGACCATGGTCTGCTGCGCGCCGACGAGCGAGCTCAGGTCGAGCGCGACTTCGTCGAAGCGACCGGTGCTCGCCTGGTCGTGGTGGACGCAGCCGAACGCTTCCTCGCCGCGCTGGCAGGGGTCACCGACCCGGAAACCAAGCGCAAGGAAATTGGGCGCCTCTTCATTCGGGTGTTCGAGGAGGCGGTGGAATCGTTGGCGGGTGGACAGGAGCCCGCCCGGTTTCTGGTGCAGGGCACCCTGTATCCGGACGTGGTGGAGTCCGGCGGCGGTGCTGGAGCGGCCACCATCAAGAGCCACCACAACGTAGGGGGCCTGCCCGCCGATATGCGTCTGGAACTGGTCGAACCACTGCGGCGGCTGTTCAAGGACGAGGTTCGTCAGGTGGGGCGGCAGCTGGGACTGCCTGAGGTCATCGTCGAGCGTCATCCATTCCCCGGGCCCGGCCTGGCGATCCGCATCGTGGGTGCGGTGGATGCTGAGCGCCTGGCCATCCTGCGGGCCGCGGATGCGATTGCTCGCCACGAGTTGACCGAAGCTGGGCTCGATTCAGCCGTCTGGCAGTTCCCGGTGGTGCTGCTCGCCGATGTCCGCTCCGTTGGCGTCCAGGGAGATGGGCGAACCTACGGTCATCCCATCGTCCTGCGTCCGGTCTCCTCCGAGGACGCGATGACGGCCGACTGGTCGCGACTCCCCTACGAAGCAATCGCCAGGATTTCAACCCGGATCACCAACGAAGTTCCCCAGGTCAACCGCGTCGTGCTCGACGTCACCAGCAAACCGCCAGGCACCATCGAGTGGGAGTAGGTCGCTCGGGGCGGTCGCCTGATTGGATGCAGGTATGAGCATCGTTTACGACATCCTCGTACTCCTGCACTTCATCGGCCTAGCGAGCCTGCTGGGCGGATTCATCGTGCAGATGCGCTCTGCGGACAAGGGCGTCAACGCGGCTATGTTCCATGGCGCACTCACCCAGCTGGTGACTGGCCTGGCCATGGTCGGATTGGCTGAATCCGGTGCGGTGGACGAGCCCCTGGACATGACCAAGATCACGGTGAAGTTGGTCGTCGTCCTGGTGATCACCGTGCTGGCGTTCATTGGGCGGCGGCGCCAGCCTCCGCAGGTGGCCCTGTGGGGGATCATCGGTGGACTCACCTTGGCCAACGTCGTGATTGCCATCTTCTGGAAGTAGGCGCTCGCTGAGCCTGGCTAGATCGTCTGGCTGTCAGATTGTCGGACAATCCGACAGCCAGACGCATGACCTACTGAAGAACCGGCTTACTGCCGAACCGACCTACTGTGAAATCAGCCTGCGTCAGACCAGGGCCGCGTCCAGCGTGATCTCCGCGCTGGCATAGAGCTTGGATACGGGGCAGGTGGCCTTGGCCTTTTCGGCCAGTGCCACGAAGGTGTCTTCGGACATTCCGGGCACGGTGGCCCGACAGGTGAGATCGATTCGGTCAATCCAAAACCCGTCGGCCTTCTGCACCAGGTGCACCACGGCATCGGTGTCCACGACGACCCCGCTCATGTCCTGGCCGGTTTCCTCGATCAGGTTGGAAATGGACATCGAGAAACACCCAGCGTGCGCGGCCCCGACCATCTGTTCGGGATTGGTGCCCGCCTCTTCCATCACCCGGGCATTGAGGGTGTAGCCGATCACCGGGCCACTGGCGCCCAGGCGCATAGTGCCGGTTCCGGTTGGCAGGGAGCCCTGCCACTGTGCATGTGCGCGATGTTTGCTCATCGCTGAACCCTAGGCTGAGGCGCCGACGGCTGAAAAGGAAGGGTGATCGCGATGTCGAACTCGGCCTCGAATGCGGCGCAACCAGGCAGGGTCGTGACCGACGACGATGTCCCTGCGCAGCTGATCGCCGGCGCTCAATGGCGCGATCTGATCAATCCGCAGTGGTACGCCGAGCCCATGCAGCTGCGCTCGGTGCATCTGCCGGCAGGCGGCTCTTCGGTGAACAGCGACGCTCACCCGGACCATGACGAGTATTGGTACCTCTTGGAAGGCTCCGGCCGGGTCCGACTCGGTACGGGTGCCGCGCCGGGAGAACCGATTGCTGCCGGGACCGCAGTCCAGATCCCGGCCGGGCTGGCTTGGGAACTGACCTGTGAGGAACCCATCTGGCTGCTGAGTTTTCTCGTTCCCGCGCCGGTAACGCCCTACGCCCAGGCACTGGCCAAACCGGTGGGCCAGGTCAGCCACATCTCAGCCCTCGGCCAACAGGCAGCCGAGTCCGCGACCTCGGACCGTCAGTACGAGGTGCTCTTCGATGCCAAGCGCGGCAGCCGCGGGGCCACCATGTTCGTCGGATTCATCCCCACCTCAGGTGCGCCTGAGCACTACCACCTCTACGACGAGATCTGCGTCATCGTTCGCGGATCGGGCGTGCTGCACACGACCGGACTCCGCCAGCCCATTGGCGTGGGCAGTGCCTTCCACGTTGCCCCCAGACTGCTGCATGCCTTGGAGAACCCCAACCCTGAGGACCTCTGGGTGCTCGGAGTATTCCGCCCCGAGGGTTCTGCGGCCGCCGCCTACTACCCCGATGGCCGACCGGCTCCGAACAACGAACCCGAGTCTGAGATCCTGAGCCCGCTCGCTAGGCGGTAGTGACCACCTTGAAGGTCTCCGCCAGCCGACCCTCCGGCAGCCCTCCGGCCTCAGCGATCAGCTGGCCCCAGCTGCGCACCATGCCCGGCATGTCCTCCATGTGATCGACCTGGCTGTGGTGGCACTGCAGGGCCTGGATCTTGCGATCGAAGGTTGCGGTGACATCCACATAGTGATCGGGAGTCGGGGTACCCATCACCCACACCTCGGGCACGGTCCAGGCCTCGAGCCCTTCGTCGGCCAGCAGCGACGGGTGGGCAAAGGGGTTGCGTGCATCCGGATATACCGCCTGAATGGCGGCCTCACCGGCCGCCATGTGGTCTGGGTGCGAGGCATAGATACGTGACCAGTTGCGATCGGGGGACTGGATGAGCATTCGCTCGGGACGCACCTGACGAATGACGCGGCTGATGTCCCGGCGAAGTTCGTGGCTGACCGTGAGTTCGCCATCGCGGTAGCCGAGAAACCGGATATCGGTCACCCCGAGGGCAGCGCCGGCGGCTGTTTGCTCAGCACGGCGAATGCCCGGAATGTCCGATCGTGGGACCGTGGGATCTGCGCCACCGGCGTCTCCGTCGGTCACGATGCAGTAGGTCACGGTGATTCCCGCGTCGGTCCAGCCGGCCACGGTGCCGCCGGCCCCGAAATCCACGTCATCGGGATGGGCGGTGACGACCAGAATCCGATGAATCTCGTTTGTCACTTGTGCCACATCAGTCCCAACGGTAGCGGTCATGTCAGAATTGGCTGTGCCCAGCCCGTGCCAGGACGCTCAGTCTGCCAACCCGGCTGACCACCTCGGGCGTGGGGTTCGGCGATCCTGCTCCCGAACTCGTGTGGGTGCCGTGGCGGTGGTTGTTCTTGGACTCATCGCAACCGTGCTCCCCACCTCCAGCGCCCAAGCGGATGACGGCACCTGGCAGCCCAGCAATTGGACCGGGGTCGCCGCGGGCGCGCCCGTACCGGGCGTTGGCCTTGCGCCGGGGCCCGTGCCCAACCCGCCTGTGCCCTACCCGGCCATCGTCGATCTCGCCCCACGCTACGAGGGACAGGACTCCTGCGACAGTGCGCCCAAACCCGGGGCACAACGCCTAGCCGACCTCATCAAGGCCACCTATGGCGGTGACCAGACGGTCTGGATCCCACGGAACTGCGCGACTGGGGGACAGAGCGAGCACAAGGAAGGTCGGGCCGTCGACTGGATGGTCGATGTGCGAGATTCCGCGCAGCGAGCCAAAGCTGAGACCTTCCTCAACTGGCTACTCGGGCCTGACGCGGCCGGAGTGCCCTACGGCCACGCACTCCGCATGGGCGTGATGTACATCGGCTGGCACGATCGCATCTGGCGTTCCTATGACCTCGAACGAGGGTGGACTGAACTCAAGGGCTGCTTCAGCAAGCCGCAACCCAGCATGGACACCACCTGCCATCGCGACCACATTCATCTGTCATTGAGTTGGGATGGTGCTGCCGGATTAACCTCGTTCTGGGACGGCACACCGATCGATGCACCGCAGTGCGCGGGCGTACCCGCAAGCGGTTCCTCCGAGGAGGTAACCGCCGCCGGCGAGCGCATGAGCATTGCACCGGTTCGCGTATTGGACACTCGAGCAGGACTGGGGGTCACCGCGCGATGCAGGATCGGCGCAGCGGGGGGCAGCCGTGGACGTACGCGCGTGTTTGTTCCGGTCTCCGGAGTTGCGGGTCTACCTGGCAGCGGTGTCACCGCGGTCGCTGTGCGCGTTTCGGGCCTTGGCCCCAATGCACCCGGTGAGTTGCAGGTATGGACCCCCGGAAGAAGCAGCGCGCAGGTGGCGACCAGCCTGGCCATGAACGTCGATGCAGCAGGCGAACTCGCGGTGCCCGTCGGATCCGACGGCCGCATCGGCGTTTCCGTGACGCGCGGAGCCGCAGACGTCGTCCTTGAGGTCATCGGTTACTACACCGCGACGACACCTGGTTCCACACATGCCGCCGCAGTACCCGCTGCCGTGACGGCATCCCTGGGTCCGGCAACGGCCCCGACGACTCCAACAACGCCAACGGCTCCGAGCGTTCCAGTGGCACCGACTGTGCCCACTGTTCCCACGGTGCCCACTGTGCCAACTGTGCCAACGACACCGGGTTCCCTGCCCGAGGATCGTCTGATCGCCGTCGGCTCGATCGTGGGCTATGAGTCCACTGGTGACGGGCCGTTGCGGCCAGGTGAACAGCGTCAGGTTCCGGTCGCCGGACTACCCGCAGAGGCAACCTCGGCGGTCCTGTTCGTCACTGCGCGCAATGCCAATGGCCGTGGTGCCCTGCGATTGGGCACGACCGAGCAGGCGAAGCCACTGCGCTTTGCCTCCCGGGGCATGACAAAGAAGGTCATGGTTGTGCCGGTGCAGTCCGGTGTCATGGCCGTTCGCGCGGCCAAGCGTGCAGCCGTCTCGATGCGCGTGGAACTGTTGGGCTACGGCACAGGTGCGACAACCGGGGAGTTCGTGGCACTGCCTGCGGCACGACTGTTCAAGGGCCGACTCACCGCTGGTCAGCCGGTCAGTGTCGGTGCAGCACGTACGGCCGGCATCCCAGGCAAGAGGCGAGTCAAGGCAGTCGTCCTGCGGGTGCGAACCGCGAAGTCAACGGCGGATGGCACCGTTGCGGTGTACCCCACCGGGGGCAGTGCACCGGGAACGCGCTCCGCGCAGGTGCTTGCCGGTCAGCGCTATGCCAGCGTGGTCCTCGCCCAGTTGGGTGAGGATGGCACGCTCACCTTCAGCAGTGATGTTGATGCCAAGGTTGTGGCCACGGTCGTGGGCTATCTGCGCTGACGCACCTACGATGTGGCGGTGAGTGCTGACGCAGTCGAACGACTCGTCGCCGATTTGAACCCTGCCCAGCGTGCCGCGGTCGAACATCGTGGTGGCCCACTGCTCATCATCGCCGGAGCAGGCTCGGGTAAGACACGGGTGTTGACTCGTCGCGTAGCGCATCTGCTCGCCACCGGCGATGCCCAACCGGGTGAAATCCTGGCCATCACCTTCACAAATAAGGCAGCTGGCGAGATGAAGGAGCGCGTCGCCGAACTCGTTGGCCAGCGAGCCCGTGTTATGTGGGTTTCCACCTTCCACAGTGCCTGCGTGCGCATCCTTCGCAGTGAAGCCGGTCGCCTAAACATGAGTAGCTCATTCACCATCTACGACCAGGCTGATGCCGTCCGCTTGATGACCATGGTGATTCGTGATCTGGATCTGGATCCGAAGCGCTATCCACCGAAGTCGTTCCTGGCCCAGGTCTCGAACCTCAAGAACGAACTGATCGACGAGGACGCGTGGTCGGCAAAGGCAACCAATCACACCGAGCAGACGCTCGCTGAGGCCTACCGGGACTATCAACAGCGCCTACGCCGGGCCAATGCGATGGACTTCGACGACCTCATCATGGGTGCGGTGGCGGTGCTGCAGTTGTTCCCCGATGTTGCCGAGCACTACCGGCGCCGATTCCGACACGTGTTGGTCGATGAGTACCAGGACACCAATCACGCGCAGTACGTGTTGGTTCGCGAGCTCGTCGGGCCAGTCGACTCACAGCTCACGCCTGGTCAGTTGTGTGTGGTGGGGGACGCGGACCAGTCGATCTATGCATTCCGCGGGGCAACAATCCGCAATATCGAGGAATTCGAGCGCGATTACCCCGACGCGACCACCGTCGTGCTCGAGCAGAACTACCGATCAACGCAGAACATTCTCACGGCGGCAAACTCGGTCATTTCCCGCAATGCCGGTCGGCGCCCGAAGCGGCTTTGGACTCAGGCCGGCGAGGGTGCGCCGATCATCGGTTACGTTGCCCAGGACGAGCACGACGAGGCTGCCTTCATCGCTGACGAGATCGATGAGCTGACTGATGCCGGGACCTATCGTCGCGGTGATGTCGCGATCTTCTACCGAACCAATGCTCAGTCCCGCGCAGTGGAGGATGTCTTCATTCGATACGGGCTGCCATATCGAGTTGTTGGTGGCCTGCGGTTCTATGAGCGTCGCGAGATTCGCGACGCAATCGCGTACCTGCGTGCCATCGCGAATCCAGATGACGAGGTCTCCGTTCGTCGCATCCTCAATGTGCCCAAGCGGGGTATCGGTGATCGTGCCGAGGAACTCGTGCATTCCTTCGCGCAGCGTGAGCGCATTCCATTCCCCGCGGCATTGGAGCGTGTATCGGAGATTCCCCAGCTGGCTACGCGCTCGGCCGCAGCCATTGCGACGTTCACCGAGATGATGCGGGATCTGCGCACGCTGGTGGAGGCAGGCGCTGACCCCGGCACGGTGCTCACCGCCGCGCTGGAGGCGACGGGCTACCTCGCGGAGTTGCAGTCCTCTGACGATCCCCAGGAACAGGGCAGGGCAGAGAACCTCGCCGAACTCCAGGCAGTGGCGACGGAATTCGCCGAGCAGCATCCGGACGGCACATTGCTGGAATTCCTCGAGCAGGTATCGCTGGTGGCCGATGCCGATGAGATCCCGGACCTCGATGACAGCGGCGGTGTGGTGACGCTCATGACCCTGCACACAGCAAAGGGTCTGGAATTCCCGGTGGTCTTCCTTACTGGCATGGAGGACGGGGTCTTCCCGCATATGCGCTCGCTCGGAGACCCACGCGAACTAGATGAGGAACGCCGCCTTGCTTATGTCGGTATCACCCGTGCGCGGGAGCGGCTCTACCTCTCACGCTCAGTTATGCGTGCGGCCTGGGGCGCGCCGTCATTTAACCCACCTTCACGATTCCTGGAGGAACTTCCTGAGGACGTGATGGAGTGGCGCGGCGAGGAGGTTGCGTCACAGACCCGATCGGTCGCCAGTCGTGGTGAGGTGCGCATGGGAGGTCGCGTTATCGGTGATCAACCGGTGATCGCCCTGCAAGCGGGTGATCGCGTCACCCACGAGAAGTTTGGCCTTGGGACCGTGGTGGCTGTCGGCGGCGTCGGTGAGAAGGCTGATGCGACCATCGACTTTGGCTCTGCGGGTACCAAGAGATTGTTGCTGCGCTACGCGCCGGTGGAAAAACTCTGAGAACATCTCAGCCAGCAGGGCGCCAATTAAGGAATTCCGATCTAGCCGCTCATGAAGCGGCCACCGTTGACATCGAGCACCACACCGGTGATGTACGACGCTTCCTGGCTAGCAAGGAAGAGCACCGGGTCCACGCATTCGCGCAGATCGGGCATGCGCCCCAACGGAATACCTTCGATGACGCTGCGCCGGTCGGGTTCACTCATTGCGTCGAACATGCCCGTGAGTCGTCCAGTGAGAAACAGCCCGGGTGCGATGGCATTGACTCGGATGCCGTCCGGGCCAACCTCACGAGCTAGGCGACGGGTAAGCCCGAGGATCCCTGCCTTCGCCGCCGCGTATGGAACGCCGGTGACCGGACTGGTACTGCGGCCTCCGATCGAAGAGAACGTCACGATGGAACCGCCGCCCACCACGCGCATGTGCGGGATCACTGCCTGCGCACAGTAGAACGTGCCCTTCAAATTGACGTCGATCACCAGATCCAGTGCAGACTCGTCGATTTCCGCAAGATCGCGCGGGGTACCCAGGCTCCCACCTGCAGCGGCGACCAAGATGTCGATGCGACCCAGTTGGTCAACGGCCTCCTGCATTGCCGCTGCAATCTGCTCCGACTCGCGCACGTCGACGACACTGCCGATGACCCGACGCGATGAGCCGTCTGCGGCCGGGGTCAGGGCCTGGACCGCTGCAGTCACCGCGTCGGCATTGGCGTCGAGGACCTGCACGGCCGCGCCCTCGTCGAGGAATGCGGCGCTGATGGCCTGGCCGAGTCCACCAGCGCCCCCGGTAATGACCGCGACCCGGCCGGCAAAGCGGCCTCTGCTCTGCCCTGCTGTCTGCTCGCCCATGGATCCTCCAGTTTCCCGACCAACCTGACGGGTATGTCGTACTATTTGCGAAAGTCAAATTACCGCAAGAGCCACGGGATCAGCTAGCCGCCCGTTGGCGGAGGAGGAGCACCATGAGGATCGCGGTCATCGGCGGTGGGCCAGGGGGTCTGTACTTCGCCACACTCGTGCGCCAACTGGACCCGTCTGTGCAGGTTGATATTTGGGAACGTAACGCACCCGATGACACCTTCGGCTTCGGTGTGGTGTTTAGCGATCAGACTTTGGCTGGCATCAAAGCATCCGACCCTGGCGTATTCGCCGCGATGAGCAAGTCCTTTGCGTACTGGGACGACATTGACATCACCTTCCGCGACACGGTTTTTACGATCGGCGGCAATGGGTTCGCTGCGATGAGCCGCAAGCAGTTGCTCAAGGTGCTGCAGGACCGTGCGGCTGAGTACGGCCTTTCGGTGCAGTATCGGACGGAGGCGCCCGATGTCGGGCAACTCATGGCGGACTATGACCTCGTCATCGCTAGCGACGGCATCAACAGTGCGATCCGTGAACGCTTCGCCGAAAACTTTGGCACCACTGTTGATCCACGCCTCTGCAAGTTCATGTGGCTGGGTACTGACACCGTGTACGAGGCGTTCGAGTTCTTTGTGGTGCATACCCAGTGGGGCACCATGCAGGTGCACGCATATCCAATGGACGACAAGCTCTCCACCTTCATCGTAGAAATGCACGAGGACGTCTGGCGGCGCGCCGGATTCGATGCGGTAGATGCAGCCAGTTTGCCCCCCGGCGTCAGCGACATGGAGAGCATTGAGCGATTGAAGGTTATCTTCGCCGATGCCTTGCAGGGCGGCACTCTGCTGGCCAACAACAGCAAGTGGGTGAGTTTTCGGACCATTCGAAATCGCTCCTTGGTCTACCAGAACCTCGTGCTGCTCGGTGATGCCGCGCATACCGCGCACTTCTCCATCGGATCGGGTACCAAGTTGGCCATGGAGGATTCCCTCGCCCTGGCTGCCTGCCTGTTCGAGCAGCCGACGATCGACGCCGCCCTGAAGGCATATGACGAGGAGCGGCTGCCGGTCATCAAGAGCACGCAGCGAGCTGCCCAAGCAAGCCTGGAGTGGTTCGAGGAACTCGACCAGTACCAGAGCCAGGACCCCATTCAATTCACTTTCAATCTGATGACGCGCAGTCGCCGCATCACATACGACAACTTGAAGCAGCGCGATCCCGAGTTCGTCCGGCAGTTGGATGAATGGTTCCTGGCCGATCAGGTTCAGCGCGGTCGCGTACCAGCCGGAACTGCATCTGCGCCCCCGATGTTCCTGCCGTTCACCATGCGTGGGCTAACTCTGCCCAACCGGGTGGTTGTTTCGGCGATGGATATGTACTCGGCAGTGGATGGTTTGCCGGCTGACTTCCACAAGGTGCACCTTGGTGCTCGAGCGCTTGGTGGCGCTGGTTTGGTGATGACCGAGATGGTGTGCACTTCGCCAGAGGGCCGCATCACTCCCGGCTGCACCGGCCTGTGGAGCGATGAGCAGCAGCAGGCCTGGAAGTCAATCGTCGACTTTGTGCACACCACGCCGGCGAAGATCGGTGTTCAGTTGGGTCACTCTGGCCGCAAGGGCTCGACCAAGCTCATGTGGGAGGGCATCGACCAGCCCCTCGACTCTGGTAACTGGCCGCTGATCGGTCCGTCCGCACTGCCATACCTTCAGGTCAGCCAGGTTCCTCGGGAGATGACACGCGCCGACATGGACGCCGTCAAGGAGGAGTTCGTCGCGGCAACCCGGCGAGCAGCGGCAGCCGGTTTCGATCTGCTCGAGTTGCACTGCGCCCATGGTTATCTGCTCTCGAGCTTCCTGACCCCGGTGAGCAACAAGCGAACGGATGAATACGGCGGCTCGGTCGCCAATCGTCTGCGCTTTCCGCTGGAGGTCTTCGACGCAGTGCGTGCGGAATGGCCGGCAGATCGGCCGATGAGCGTGCGCATCTCGGCGTCAGACTGGGTCGACGACGGGCTCAGCGTCGAGGATTCAGTGGCCATCGCGCAGGCGTTTACTGAGCACGGCGCGGATCTCATCGACGTCTCAACAGGTCAAACCACGCCGGCAGCGAAGCCAGACTACGGCCGCTCTTATCAAACGCCGTATGCCGATCGGATCCGCAATCGCGTTGGTGTTGCCACGATGGCGGTTGGGTCGATCAGCAGTGCGGATGACGTGAACACCATCATCGCGGCCGGACGCGCAGACCTATGCGCCCTTGGCCGTCCGCACCTGTTCGATCCAGCGTGGACCCTGCACGCTGCTGCGGACCAAGAAGTTTCGGTGCCGTGGCCGGTGCAGTACCGCGCCGGTCGACGCAAGCCACCTGCGGGCCGGGCCGAGGATCCAAAGCCACGGCTTGAACTGGTGCTGCCGAGCCAGAACCAGGAACGCCCGAGCCGCTGGCGCCCGGGTCGTTGATGAGGCGCGTGGCCAACCAGCCGTGGTTCTGCGGATTGTCGTAACCCGCGCACCTGGACTCCGCTAGCGTCCTGCACACGGCTCAACCTGCACCCAAGAAGATCCAAAACGGGAGTGTTCCCACAGATGAAGTGAAAGGACAGCACATGGCAGATCTCTCCGCCCTGGCAGCTGGGCTGGTCGACGGCTCAGTCGAGGTCATCGACCTCACATCGCCTCTGCATTCGGGCACCCCGATTCTGGGCCTTCCCCCGGAGATGGGTCAGACAGCACCCTTCGAATTGGAGCTCATCAGCCGGTACGACGAGAAGGGGCCAGCCTGGTACTGGAACAACTTCCACACCGGCGAGCACACCGGCACCCACTTCGACGCCCCGATTCACTGGGTGACGGGCAAGGATCTCGACGACGTGAGCCAGGTTCCGGCGCAGCGCCTCGTCGGCCCGGCCGTTGTCATCGACAAGACCGCCGAGGTGGCACAGAACCCTGATTTCTGCCTCGATGTGACAGACATCAAGGCATGGGAAGCGCAGAACGGCGCCATGCCGAAGCACGCCTGGGTGCTCTACCGCACGGGGTGGTCGAAGTTCGGCGATGATCCGGCGGCATTCGCCAACGCCGATGCCAACGGTCCGCACACTCCGGGCATGACCCCGGCGGCGGCGAAGTACCTGGCGGAGGAGACCGACATTCTCGGTATGGGCGTGGAGACGGTCGGCACCGACGCTGGCGGTGCCTTTGCGTTTGATCCGCCGTTCCCCTGCCACACGCTGTTCCTCGGCGCCAACAAGTACGGCCTCACGCAGCTACGCAACCTCAATCGCCTGCCCATCACCGGGGCAGTCGTAGTTGCTGCACCGCTGCCGATCGTCAACGGATCGGGCAGCCCCTGCCGGGTGTTGGCGTTTGTAGCCAAGTAGACGACGAGACTGGGGCGTGGCGAGCGATCGCTGCGCCCCAGTTTTCTTTGCCGCCTGCGGCGCTACTTCACCTTCGCAGCGACCATGGCACCACTACCACCACCCACACCACCGCCCGGCCAGGTACCAGCACCGCAGAGGTAGAGATCGCGAACGGGCGCCCGATGGCGACCCCAACCGGGGACTGGGCGCAGGAAGAAGAACTGGGCCGGGTGGTGACTTCCACCCAGTGAGTCGCCCAGGACCAGATTGACGTTTGCGCGTTCCAGGTCAGTGGGGGTCAGGACCTTTCGACCCAGTACGCGCTTGCCGAGCCCCGGGGCGTACTCCTCGATCTTCGCCATGACCTGATCGGCGTAGGGCTCGCCGACCTCATCCCAGCTGCGCCCGTCAGCAAGGTGCAGGGGCAGCATGCGAACCTGCACCCACAGCACGTGCTGCGCCCCTCCCCCGCCGATCACCTGCGCACGCCGGCGACAAAGGTGCGGCCAATTGATCCCCCCCACGCCTCGCGGACCTTGCCGGGGCGAAAATGCGGAATTACGACCGCAAACGGAGGCTAACGGGAAAGACCCGTGCCTCA
>CAZKFI010000001.1:27323-68355 GCA_964551975.1 uncultured Bifidobacteriaceae bacterium
CCCACAGCACGTGCTTTCCCTCAGGAGCACGACTTGGATCGCTGACCGTGGGCTGACCCACCACCAAGGTCGGTGACTTGGGCAGCTCACCTGCTGCTGCCTCGGTGTAGGTGCGCGCCATGTCGTCCAGCCAAGGTCCGATGTGCACGTAGTTGTAGGTGGACGCATCACCTGCGGTCCACGGCGGCAACCCATCAAGCGCACAGTGAATCATCATCGTGCCCAGACCCGGTCGGAACTTCCGCGCTCGCTGCACGACCGGCTGAGTGCGAATCTGTTCGGGCATCAGGTCGGGCATCAATCGTGGATTGACATTGGAGATCACCGCTCTGCGCGCACGTATCTGCGAACCATCAGCCAACTGCACCCCGGTTGCTCGACCGCCTTCCACGAGGAACTGGTTGACCCGCTGACCGCAGACCACCGTGCCACCATTCGCCTCGATCGTGCCGACCAGCGCATCGATAAGGCCTGCCGCACCGCCCTGGCCGATCACCATGCCGAAGAGCTGACCCCCGATGGTCTCCAGGAATGAGAACAGGGCGCCGCCGGAGATATCCGGAGCGAAATCCAGATGCATTCCCCACGATGCCGTCAGTGCTCGAGTCTTGGGTGAGGTGAAATGTTCTTCGGTGAAGGCGCGCGTGCTTTGCAGAGCCAGACGGATCATCTCGTACACACCGTCCATGCCCAGTGCGCGTCGTGCCTTCATCAGCGTGCGCACCGCCGACCAAGAGGGCAGGTCGGATCCCAGGATGCCGATGAGGTAGGGCGCCCAACTGCCGAGTTGCTCGGTGAGCCCCTGCCAGGCCGCCACGTCCTCGGGTGCCACTGCTGCCAGGTTGGCGATGGTGCGTTCAACATCAGCCTCGACACCGAGCATCGTCCCGTCTGGAAATACCGAGCAGAACGGTTTCGCCGAGGGGACCAACGAAAACCCGTGTCGGGCCAGGGTCTGGCCCAGTGCAGCGTTCACCGGCCCGCCGGCGAATAGCCCGAGGTTCATGGCGAAGAGATCGTGGCGGAATCCGGGCAGCGTCACCTCCGCGGTGCGCACCGCACCCCCCGGCTCCGGTTGCTCCTCGACGACGATCACGGATCGACCTTTGGTGGCGAGGAGTGCGGCGGCGGATAACCCATTGATGCCCGCCCCCACCACCACGATGTCGGCTGCCTGGCGCATGTGAGCTCCTGTTATCTCTGGGTTCTGGGCGAACCGGTGAGGCCAGTCATGGAGGAATCCTGACGGCCGCCATCATTGCGAGATACGGTCTGCGGTGCAACGACTTCCCGTCCGCTGCCCACCTTGGAGGAGCCATGACCGCAGATGCGGTGATCGTCGGAAGCGGCATCAACGCCCTGGTCGCAGGGGCGATGCTGGCACGCCAGGGGTGGGGTGTGACGGTCTGCGAGCGAGCCGATCATGCCGGCGGCGCCATACATACCCGTACCGACCTGTTCGACGGCTACACCGTGGAACTGCTTTCCAGTTGGCATCCACTGTTCGTCGGCGGACCCGCCTATGCCGAACTCGCCGGTGATCTGGCCGCGCGCGGGCTGGAATACCTCAACACGACTCGTCCGACCGGTGTGGTGTGTGCCGACGGAGCGATGACCCTGTCGACCGACCCTGCCGCCACGACCGAAGCCATGGCTGCGGTGGGCGATGCCGAGGCGTGGAATCAGATGCTGGCCAACTTCGGGTCGAAGGCTGACCTGGCCTTCGGGATCCTGGGTTTGGACTTCTGGCGCCGTTCGGCATGGAAGTTCGGCTGGCGCGCATACCGGCAACTCGGCCGGCAGGGACTTGCCGCCAGTGGTGCTGAGCTGCTGGAGCCGGCCGGCCCCTGGCTGGACCGCACCTTCCAATCACCGGTGACCCGGGCGCTCCTCGGGCCCTGGGCACTGCACAACGGACTTGGTCCGGAGGACTCCGGTAGTGGCTTCATCACGCAGGTCATCGGCGCAGCCATCGCCTGGGGCGGTATGCCGGTGCCGGTGGGCGGAGGCGTTCGGCTGGTCGATGCGCTGACGCGCATCATCACCGACGCCGGTGGTCAGGTGCAGTTGGGCTGCGAGGTCACGAGCATTGAGGTCACCGGAGGGCGCGCCACCGGGGTGCGGCTGGCGGATGGCAGCGTGATCTCGGCGCGCCGTGCTGTGCTGGCATCGGTGACACCGCAGGCGCTGTACTCCGGACTCCTAGCCCAGGCGCCCGTGGATCCGGCCCGCCGGCAGGCGGCTGAGGCATTCCGCTATGGCCGCGCCGGAATGCAGATCCACCTGGCGCTTTCTGAAGCCCCCGATTGGACCGACGCCGCCATGGGTGATGTCGCCATCGTCCACGTGCTCGACAGCATGGATTCATTGACTGAGTCGGTGAGTGCCGCTGGTCGCGGCCTACTTCCGCGCCGACCGACCATCGTCGTCGGTCAGCCCACCACCGTGGATGCGAGTCGAGCACCCGCCGGCAAGGGGTTGCTGTGGATCCAACTGCAGGAGAACCCGCGCAACCCGCGCGGGGATCTGGCAGGTGAGATTCAGGTCGGTCCGCACGGTTGGACGCCGGCGTTGCGCGATGCCTACGCGGATCGCATCATCGCCCAACTCGAGCCGCATATTCGCAATATCCGCAGCGCGCAGACGGCGCGCCACGTGTTGGGGCCGGCGGATCTTGCGGCGCTGAACGTCAACCTCGTCGGTGGCGACCCCTATGCAGGTGATTGCCGAATCGATCAGTACGCGCTCTGGCGCCCACTCTCCACTGCCACCGGCCACGACACCGGCATCACCGGCCTCTGGCAGATCGGTGCCTCGACGCATCCTGGGCCGGGACTGGGTGGGGGCTCAGGGTTCCAGGTGGCATCGCGACTCCTTGGTCGCAAGTGAGGCCGGGTCAGCGATAGGGCGTGAAGTCCGGGGGTCGCTTCTCGATGAACGCGGCCCCACCCTCCTTGGCTTCCGGCGTGTCGACGTACAGGTCGAGGACGTCGAACGCGAGCGATTGAATGCCGATGATGTGATCGGTGTCCGCGTTGAAGGAATGCTTCAGTGTGCGCAGCGCAGTGGGTGAGAGTGCGCATGCCTTGCGTCCCCAGGCAAGTGCCTCGTTCATCAACTCCTCAGCAGGCACGACCCGATTAACCAGACCCCAGCGTTCGGCAGTCTCAGCATCGAACTGCTCGCAGAAGAACCAGATCTCCCGGGCACGCTTCTCGCCGACCACTCTGGCCAAGTAGGCAGTGCCAAAGCCGGCATCGAAGGAACCCACACGCGGGCCGACCTGGCCGAATCGTGCGGTCGTGGATGCCAGCGAGATATCGCAGAGCACGTGCAGCACGTGGCCACCACCGATCGCGAAGCCATTCACCGCCGCGATAACGGGCTTGGGAACTTGGCGAATGGTGTGGTGCAGGCGCTCTATCTCGAACATGCCGCTCTCAGTCTCGCCGTAGCCTCCGGTGAGTGCGCGCTCCTTCTGATCGCCGCCACTGCAGAAGGCTCTATCGCCCGCGCCGGTAAGCACGATCGCACCAACTGCGGAGTCAACCCATGCGTGGCGAAAAGCCACAATGAGCTCGTCCACGGTGCGACCGCGAAGAGCGTTGTAACGGTCCGGGCGATTGATCGTGATCACCGCAACCCCGTCCTGGACGCTATACAGAACGTCGGTGAACTGGTCGATCTTGATCATGGAACCTCCACGAGAATTGCGATACCGAGTCCAACGCCAATGCAAGCCGATGCGATCCCCAGGCCACCACCGCGACGCTGCAGCTCGCGACAGGCATCCACCACTACTCGCGCCGCCGATGCTCCAACGGGGTGTCCGATGGCAATGGCACCGCCGTTCACGTTCACGATCTGCGGGTCGAGATCAGGCATGTCGTGCAGCACGGTCAGCACCACCGCAGCGAAGGCTTCATTGATCTCAACCAGATCGATCTGCTCGAGGGAGTGCCCAGTACGCGCCAGCAGTTTGCGAATAGCTGGCACCGGCGCCGCCGCGAAATCGTCTGGTTCACCGGCGATGACGGCAGCGCCCAGGATCGCGCCGATGGGCTCTAGCCCGAGGTCGCCGGCCACGGCCTCGTCGACGATCAGCGCCGCCACGGCGCCATCATTGATCGGCGAGGAATTCCCGGCAGTCACGCTGCCATCAGGCGTGAACGCTGGCTTGAGCGCGGCCAGAGACTCCAGTGACGCGTCCTCGCGGATGCACTCATCCCGCAGAACCCCGTCGACGGAAAACGCGAATCCATCGTGCAGGCCATGAGCCCAGGCGGCTGCCACGCGTTGATGAGAGCGCAGTGCCCAGGCGTCCTGCGCATCGCGGGTGATGTTGCGCCGTGCCGCGGTGGTTTCCGCGCAGGCACCCAGGCTTCGCGTCCAGTGCTGAGGAAACCTTGGGTTGATCATGCGCCAGCCGACGGTGGTCTGCTCCAGACCCATACCCGGATCCAAAGCCCGATCAGGTTTAGGGAGCACGTAGGGGGCGCGGCTCATGGACTCGACACCACCTGCGATCACGATGTCCATGTCACCGGAGCGGACTGCGCGTGCGGCCTGCACCATGGCCTCGGCGCCGGACCCGCAGAGACGATTCAAGGTGACCCCGGGCACCGTCGTTGGCAGCCCGGCGAGCAGGGCACCCATCCGGGCGACATTGCGGTTGTCCTCTCCGGCGCCGTTGGCATCCCCCATGACCACGTCGTCGATGCGCGCCGGATCAAGGTCGGGTGCCTGGGCGAGGAGTGATTCCAGGGTGCGGCCGAGCAGGTCGTCCGGGCGGATGGCGGAGAGACCGCCCCTATTGCGTCCGAATACCGTGCGTTGCGCAGCCGCGATGACCGGGCGCCGACTCATGTGTCGTATTCTTGCCGATCGACAATCTGGCGCGCTACCGCCCCTGGCGCCATCCGTGATGGAGGTCCGATGGGATCCAAGGCCGGCCGCCCGTCCGACCCCCTGCGTTGCCTAGTTACGGGTGCCAGTCGTGGGATCGGTGCCGCCATCGCGACTGAGCTCGCCGAGCAGGGACATCGGGTAGCGCTCACCGCTCGCGGCGAGACTGACCTTCGGTCCTTAGCCGACCGCCTGGATTCTTCAACCCTGGTCTTGCCGGCTGATGCCACCGATCCAGCGGCACCCGCAGCGTTGGTTGATGCGGTGGTGCAGGCGTGGGGCGGTCTGGATGCGCTCGTTCTCAATGCCGGTGACGGGGTCTCAGCATCAATCGAGGAAACCGACGATGCACTCTGGGAGCGCATGATCGACCTCAATGCGACGGCGCCATTTCGGTTCCTTCGCGCCGCAGTACCGGTGATGCGCACCCAAGGGTTCGGCCGGATCGTGGTGGTGGCAAGTGTTGCCTCGCGTGCCGGTTCGCCGTACATCATCGCGTACACCGCAGCCAAGCATGCGGTGCTCGGCATGGTGCGTTCCGCTGCCGCGGAATTAGCGACCACCGGAATCACGGTCAATGCCGTGTGCCCGGGCTACGTGGATACACCGATGACGCAGAAGTCCATTGAGGCCATTGTCGAAAAAACCGGGCGCAGTGCGGTGGAGGTTGCCGAGCGCTTGGCTCGGATGCAACCGATCAATCGACTCATTGCACCGCAGGAGGTTGCCGACGCGGTCACCTTCTTGGTCCACGATCGCGGCGGCATCAATGGACAGGGCATCACCATCGACGGCGGAAGGATCCAGGCATGACCTTGCAACGAGTGAATCCAGCATCACTTGCGCCACCGGTCGGCTTCTCCCATGCCGTCGTGGTCCAGTCGGGCACGCTGGTGTTGCTTGCCGGGCAGACGGCCCTTGATGACACCGGGCAGATCGTCGGCAGCACCATCGTGGAGCAGTTCGAGAAGGTCATGACGAATCTGTTGACGGCACTGTCTGCGGCAGGGGGGTCGCCGGAGAACCTGGCGAAGCTGACGATCTACTGCGTCGATCCGGCGGACTATCGCGCTAACGCCAAGGAGATTGGTGGCATCTGGCGGCGACTGGCTGGACGTGAGTACCCGGCGATGACGCTGGTGGGCGTAACGCGACTGTGGGATGACGAGGCCCTGCTGGAAATCGAGGGGACGGCGGTTATTCCGTGACCGCGCCCTCAGCCGCTGGGATACGCCCACTCTGGGACGCCGCAAGCATCGCGGTGATCGGGGCAACAGAGCGTCCCGGTGCCATGGGTCGATTGCCGATCGACTATCTGCAGCGTTACGGCTACGCCGGTCGAATCCTGCCGGTCAATCCCAAGGGCGGCACGATCCTGGGTATCCCAGCACTGACCAGCATCACGGCTGCCGATGAGAAGGTCGAACTCGCCTGCGTGATGGTGCCTGCGGCTGCGGTCGAGGATGCCGTCCGCGAATGTGCGGATGCAGGCGTGCGCACCTGCATTGTGATGTCGAGTGGTTTTGCCGAAGCCGATGCTGCAGGTGCTGAGGTACAGCAGCGCCTGGTCCAGATTGCCCGGGCTGCGGGTATGCGACTGATTGGACCGAACTGCATCGGATCGGTGGGAGGCGCACGACATCTCTTGGCGACCTTCAGCCCACTGTTCAGTGCTGCAGCTACGCCACTGCCGGCTGGACCACTGGCGCTGGTCAGTCAATCTGGGGCCCTGGGCTACGGAGCCTTGTCATTGGGCATGGAACGTGGCGTGCCGATCGGGATCGCGGTGACCACCGGTAACGAGGCCGATGTCACGGCGCTGGAGGTTGCCCGAGTGCTGGCCGAGGAACCCCAGGTCCAGGCCGTGCTGCTGTATGTGGAATCCCTGGACGATGTCACCCAACTTGCCCAGGGCGCCCGACACTGTCCGATCGCGGTGCTCAAGGCCGGACGTAGTGAGGCCGGTGCGCGTGCTGCCGCATCCCACACTGGAGCGCTGGCCTCACCTGACGCCGTCGTCGATGCAGCCCTGGCTCGCGCCGGGATCGCCCGGGTACCGGATCTGGATGCCCTGCTCGATTTGGGTGCGCTGCTCGCCACCGGAGCCCGCCTTGGTCGCGGCGGTGTGCCGCGCATCGGCGTCGTGACCACCTCGGGAGGTAGTGGAATTCTCGCAGCGGATGCCATCGCCGATCACGGGCTGGTACTTGCCGAACTGGCAAGTACCACGGTGCAGGATCTGCTGAGCATCGTGCCCGCCTACGGCAACGCGACCAACCCGGTGGACGTCACCGCCGCCGTGATGGCCGAGCCCGGACTCTTCGAGCGTTGTGTCGATCGTCTGGCCGATGATCCCAATGTTGACGCGATCGTTGCCTGCTTCGCGGTGCTGGTGGGTGACGACGTGCTCCGCATTGCCGAGGCGTTGGGCCGGGTGCGTGCGCGAACCGGGCTACCTGTCGTAGCGGCGCGCACTGGCGCAAGTTGGCTGGCTCCGCAGGCCGCTGAGTTACTGAGCCAAGCAGGTGTCGCCGTGATGCCGACCCCGGAGCGTGCCGTGCAGGCCCTGGCCGGCCTGGCTGCCTGCACCGGCCCGCACTCGCCCGGGGCCGCCGGCACAGGGCGCCAGCACCTGCAGGCCGGTGCAGCCGCGCCCTACCCCGGACCGCAGGCCAGTGAGGCCCAGGTCAAGACCGCTCTGGCATCAGCCGGACTGCCGGTCCCGGAGTCTGTGGTGCTGGGTCCGGGTCCGTCGGTGCTTGAGCAGATCACCGGAGCGGTTGAACAGGTCGGTGGGAGTGCTGTCCTGAAGGCGGTGATACCTGGACTGCTGCATAAGAGTGATGTCGGAGGCGTCATCCTCGATGTTCGCGTCGATCAGGCAGTAGGCGCAGCCGAGCAACTGCTTGCCGTTGCCGATGGCCTAGGTAAGCGCGAGCAGGCCCAGGTGCTCGTCGAACGTTTCGTCCCCCCTGGGGTCGAGGTGCTGGTGGGTATCAGCCCCAGTCCCTTGGGTCAGGTTCTGACCATCGGCGTCGGTGGAGTACTCACCGAAGTGGTTGCTGACGGCGCCGTCACTTTGCTGCCGGTCCACGCCGAAGTTGTCGAGGACATGATTGATCAGACGCGGGTGGGTCACCTACTGGCGGGTGTTCGCGGACGGCCACCGGCTGATCGGGCCGCTCTGGTATCACTCGTTCTGGATCTCACATCGGCGGTTGCGCAGTGGCCACATGGCTTCGAACTTGATCTCAATCCGGTAACCGTGCTGCCCGATGGCTGCTGGATCCTCGATGCCATGCTGCACGCACCACAGGAACCCCACGACAACGTATGAACAGGCACGTCATGAACAGGCAAGTCATGAATAGGCAAGGCATGAACACGCGGGACATGAACAGGATCCTTGAGCAGCAACCTTGAGCGGCAACCTTCAGTAGCAACGAGAACGGAGTCAGGCATGGATGTGGGAACCCTGGTCGCCAGGTCGATGCGCAGGTACCGAGACCGCATCGCGCTGGATGGTCCCGAGGGCACCAGCACCTTCGGGCGAACGGGTGCTCGCGTCATGCAGCTGGCTCGTGCCCTGCGTGCCCTCGGATTGCAGGACGGCGATCGAGTTCTCGATCTGCAGTCGAACCAGAACACCTACATCGAAACGGATCTCGGAATCAGTACAGCCGGACTCTGCCGGGCGGCGTTGAACTATCGCCTCCACCCCGATGACTGGGCGCGGATCGCGGCGGACTGTGCACCACGCGCCTTGATCTTGGATGCCAAGTTCTGGGATGACGCTGCGGCCGTGCGAGCTGCTGTGGACACGGTGATCGTCATCAATGGTGATGGGGATGGGGCGGTGCCTTATGAGCGCTTCCTCGCTGCACAATCGGATGAACCGCTGATCCTCGATATCGCGCCTGATGCTCTGGTCTCGCTCAACTACTCGTCTGGCACAACCGGACGGCCCAAGGGTGCGATTCGCACGCACCGCAATCGCATGGCCAGCCTGCACAACATCGTTACCGACTTCCTCGGCCACGTGCCCAGCGAGCGAGACACCTGGGTGCATGCCGGACCGGTGACGCACACCAGCGGCTTGTTCGTTCTTCCGTTCTTCACCTTCGGTGCCCGGCAACTTGTACAAGCCAAGTACGAACCCGAGGCCCTCGTCGAAGCCATCGAGCATCGAGGCGGCACGGCGACAGCACTGGTACCAACCATGGTTGCCCGCCTGCTCGCCCTACCCGACATCACGCCGCAGCGCATGGCCAATCTGGAGATCCTCGGCTATGCCGGTGCGCCGATGCCACCGGATCAGATCAAGCAGTGCTTCGAGCGCATCACGACACATATGGCGCAGTACTACGGACTCGTCGAGGCCATCCCACCAGTTACGGTGCTCAACGAACACGATCACGCTGCCGGTGTTGTCGGACAGACACAGCGCGATAGTGAACTGCTCACCAGCGCCGGCCTGCCCTGCAACGGCGTCGAGGTGCGCATCGTGGATGAGCAGGGTCAGGTTGTCCCTGCGGGAGAAATTGGTGAGGTCATTACCCGAGGCGACCACGTCATGCGCGGCTATTGGGGCCAAGAGGGTGAGGACGCGACGGTAACCAAGGTTGTGCGCAATGGCTGGCTGCACACCGGAGACCTTGGACGCATGGATGATGACGGTCGACTCTTCCTAGTAGATCGCAAGGGCGACATGATCATCTCCGGTGGCTACAACATCTATCCGCGTGAGATCGAGGACGTCATCGCGGAGGTGCCCGGTGTGCACGAGGTCGCTGTGGTGGGTGTTGATGACACCGAGTGGGGCCAGCATGTAACGGCGCTGTTCACCGTGATGCCGGGAGCCTCAGTTGACGAGCAGATGGTGCTTGAGCACTGCCGATCGCGCATGGCGTCGTACAAGAAGCCAAAGGATGTGCGCATCGTGGACTCCTTCCCACTCAACTCAACCGGCAAGATCGCCAAGAAGGTGCTGCGCGAGCAGCTCAATGCGGAGGCACGGCAGTCATGAACCAAGAGCAACCCGGCCAGTTCCCGTACACGCGCGGGATCAGTGCTGACCCTGGGGTGTGGACCATGGGTCAGTACGCCGGGTTCGGTACCGCGAAACAGACCAACGAGCGCTTCCGCTCCCTCCTGGCCCAAGGACTCACCGGGTTCAGCGTCGCACTGGATCTGCCCACCCAGATGGGCCTGGACTCGGACAATCCGTTGGCTCGCGGTGAGGTCGGCAAGGTGGGGGTCGCGATCGACTCCCTCGCCGATATCGAAATCCTGATGGATCAGATCGAACTGGAGAAGATCACCCAGGTACGGACGACGGCCAATTCAATCGGCTACATCTGGGCGGCACTTTTCGAAGCACTTGCCACCAAGCGCAATGTCGACCCCAATCAGTTCGGCATGTTCATTCAAAATGACGTGCTCAAGGAGTACTTCGCTCGAGGAACTCAGATCTTCCCGCCCAGTGCGGGCCTGAAGCTCTCCGTGGACGTGATCGAACACATCGCCCAGCACATTCCTCGCTGGGTATCCCTGGCAATGAGCGGCTATCACATCCGCGAGTCGGGTTCAGACGCCGTGCAGGAGGTCGCATTTACCTTCGCGAATGCACGTGCCTACCTTGACGAGGCAGTACGCAGAGGCCTGAGCATCGATGCCGTCGCACCAACGCTGTTCACCTTCCTGTCGAGCAACATGGATTTCCTCCCGGAGATCGCGAAGTTCCGGGCAGCGCGGCGGGTTTGGGCGAAGTTGGTACGGGACACCTACGGCGCCCAGGATCCTCGCTCGGAACAACTGCGGATCTTCGTGTTCACGGCGGGTTCCTCGCTCACCGCTCAGCAGCCATTGAACAACGTGGTGCGCACGTCGATCGAAGCGATGGCTGCAGCCCTTGGTGGTGTGCAGACGATGCATGTGTGTGCATATGACGAAGCCCTTGGTGTGCCAACTGAACAGGCGGCAACCTTGGCGCTGCGTACCCAGCAGATCGTTGCCTTTGAAACCGGTGTTACCCAAATGGTGGATCCGCTCGGTGGCAGCACGATCCTGGAGGCATTGACCGACGATCTCGAGCGGCGGATCTGGGCTGAACTCGATGTGGTGGAGCAGCATGGCGGTGCGCTGGGATGCATTGAATCCGGCTACTTTGCGCGTGCCCTCGGTGACAGCGCCTGGCAACTGGCTCAATCAATCGACTCCGGTGAACGCACTGTCGTTGGTGTGAATCGCTTCGTGACCGACCCGGTCGCCTTCGAGGTATTCGGCATCGACCCCAAGGCGGAGCGAGACCAGATCACCAGCCTCGAGCGAGTCCGCGCCACCAGGGATGCCACCGCAGTGCGTGCCGGCCTGGAGTCCGTCCGACTCTCTGCAGAAGCCGGTGAGAACGTCGTCCCGGCCTGCGTGGAAGCCGTCAGTGCCTACGCAACGGTTGGCGAGATCGCCGACGTCCTACGTGCAGTTCACGGTGTCTGGACACCGTCCACCTCGTTCTAGGTGGTTACGGCACCGACGTTGCCGCGACTGCCTCAGCTACGGCGGGGGCTACCGCAGGGTCGAACACGCTCGGGATGATGTAGATGGCCGAGAGTGCCTCGTCGGTCACCACGGCAGCGATCGCCCGGGCCGCGGCGACCAGCATCTCGTCAGTGATTTTGTGACCACCACTGTCTAGAATTCCGCGGAAGATCCCGGGGAAGGCCAGCACGTTGTTGATCTGGTTGGGGTAGTCACTGCGCCCGGTGGCGATGACCCGCGCAACCTTGGCCGCCTCCACCGGATCGATCTCTGGGACCGGATTGGCAAGTGCGAACACGATTGGGTCATGGGCCATCTGCGCGACATCCGCAGCGGTGATGAGGTTCGGCTGAGAAAGGCCAATAAATACGTCCGCACCCACGAGCGCCTCGGCGATGGTCCCGGTGTGATTACGTGGGTTGGTGACCTCGGAGAGCGCGGCACGCTCAGGATCGAGGTTGTCGCGGCCACGGTAGATGGCTCCCTTGGAGTCAAACAGGATGATGTCGCTGACCCCACTGATCATCAACAGTCGGGCGACGGCCGCTCCAGCGGCACCAGCACCCACCATCACGATGCGGAGATCACTCATCTGCTTCTTTACTAGACGCAGAGCATTGAGAAGTGCAGCCAGAACCACGACCGCGGTTCCATGCTGATCGTCGTGGAAGACCGGGATGTTGAGCTTCTCGCGCAGGCGACGCTCGATTTCGAAGCAACGCGGAGCGGAAATATCCTCGAGGTTGATGCCGCCGAAGCCCGGCGCGATTAGCTCGACGGTTCGAACAATCTCATCCACATCTTTGGTGTCCAAGCAGATAGGCCAAGCATCCACACCACCGAACTTCTTGAACAGTGCCGCCTTACCCTCCATCACCGGCATTGCAGCAGCCGGTCCAATGTCACCCAGACCCAAGACGGCGGTGCCGTCGGTGACCACGGCAACGGAGTTGCGCTTGATGGTGAGGTTGCGAGCATCTGCGGGATTCTCATGGATCGCCATGCAGACTCGCGCTACCCCTGGGGTGTACGCGCGGGCTAGATCGGTGCGATTGCGCAGTGGCACCTTCAAACCAGTCTCGATCTTGCCGCCAAGATGGATCAGGAACACGGCGTCGCTGATCTTCTCAACTGAGCATCCGGGCAGTGCCTCAAGTGCGCGTCGCACCTCGGCATCGTGCTCAGGTCCAAGGGTCAAGCAGGTGATGTCCAGGGTGATGTGCTGGGCCCCCGGATCCGACACGTCCATGCCCGTGATCACCGCACCGGTCCCGCTAACCGCGGTGACGATCTCTCCGGACGCATGCAGTTCCGGCGTGGCGTGCATGCGGATAGTGATTGATGAAGAGGGGCTGGGACTCATGTGAGAACCCTACTCGCGCGCCGCGGGTTACTCGGTGCGCTGATATGTGAGTTAAGCCTCTGGGAGCTGGGCGTTCACGTGCGTCTGGGCGAGGTGTGCGAGTTCGTCGTGTAGCGCGTAGAACAATGCGGTGGCTCGATCACCAGGCCAACGTTTCGGCAGGTACTCCCGTGGCAGCCCAGGGTCCAGGTACGGCAGTGGTCGCCATGAGGTGAGCACCCGGGTGTAGTCGGCGAAAGCACGTTCCGTGGTCACCGGTCGGGCTGAACTCGTTACCTGCGAGCCGAGGCGCCCGTAGGCCTCAGCGAAACCCTCATAGGCGCCCGCCATGGCATCAAGGTCCCACCATTGGCGCACGGCATCTACGGTTGGGCGAAAGGCGATGTGCTCGGCACGAAACACGTCCAGGTAGTGCTGCACACCCAGCACCTCTGCGACGTAGCGAATGTCCTGCTCCAAGGTTCGTGGTGCGATCCACAGACCACCGCTCACCTGAGCGAACCCCACGCGAGACAGTCGTGAGCGCAAGCGATAGCGCAGGTCGCGGGCACTTTCCGGGATCGAGAAAGCCGCGAGGACCCAGCCCTCATTGGGTGGTGGGTGACGCCGATTGAGGACGCGGGCATCGCCGATATCGAAGGTTCGCCAGGCTGACTCCGACAGGGCATACCCGGCAACGCCACTGCGGCGCTCGGCGATCAGCACACCGCGTCGCTTGATTCGCGATAGGGCACTGCGCACTGCGGCATCTTCGACACCAACCTGCCCGAGCAGGTTCAACAGCGCAGCCACCGGCAACCATCCACCGAGTCTGCGGCTGTAGGCGCCATAGATCGTGATGATCAGGGACTGGGGTCGGGTGGCTCGAAGGACCACGTCCCCGGGTTCACCGGTGAACGACTGCAGAACCGGAGCGTCCTCGGCAATCCGCGGCACAGCAGGAGAATAGGCGATATCAGGTCGGATGATGCAGGCGCGCGAACTGCACGACCTGCCGTCCGATTATTCGCAGGGTCTCCAGTGTCGCCTCATCCGAAGAAGTCCCGTCCTCGGCAATCGAGGTGTGCTGGGCGTTCACCGTGCCGCCGAGGGGGGTGGGCCATCCGCGAAGGGCGTGAGTCACCTGGCGCAGTTGGTGCAGGGTCGACACCGTCGCCTGCCAGCCGTACGCGACCGCGATGCATCCGACCGCCCGCCCATCAAGGTACGCGCGCTCATCACGGGCCAGATCCTCGAAGTAGTCCAGGGCGTTCTTCATCATGCCGCTGATCCCGCCGTGGTACCCGGGACTGGCAATGAGCAGGCCATCAGCACTACGAGCCTGATCGATGAGACGACGTGCGGCGTCGGTGCGCTCGGAACTTTCGGTGTCGTAGATCGGCAGCATGAGATCCCGTCCGGTGATACGAATCACGGTGGCACCAGCATCCTCGGCGGCACGTGCCGCGACCTCGAGGGCGCGCTCTGAGGAAGACCGCGGGCGAGTACTCCCGCCGATGGCCAGGATCCGAACCGATTCACTCATCGAGAGGGGACCCTACGCCCTGGCCCGAGTATCCTGCGGGCAGGGCAGAAAGGGATCACTATGTCGTCAGGAAGTGCCGCGGGAACACGCACCATTCGTGTGGTGATCGCCAAACCTGGGCTGGATGGGCATGATCGTGGTGCCAAAGTCGTCGCCCGCGCGCTGCGTGATGCCGGCTTCGAGGTCATCTATACGGGACTGCACCAGACGCCGGCGCAGATCGTCGATGCAGCGATCCAGGAGGACGCTGATTTGATCGGCCTGTCAGTGCTTTCCGGTGCGCACCTGACACTGTTCGCCGAAGTGATGGCGCAGCTGACTGCTCGAGGTGCTGCAGATATTCAGGTCTTCGGCGGTGGCATCATCCCGGAGGATGACATTCCGGCTCTGCGCGATCTCGGCGTTGCCGAGATCTTCACGCCAGGTACACCCACCCAAGCAATCGTCGATTGGATCAACGCCAACGTTCGCACGGCGACTGCTCCGTAGGGTCCGGTAGGCTCGCGCCCCGAGTGAAGGGGAGTTTGCGTGGATCTCTACGAGTATCAGGCTAAAGAGCTGTTCACCAAGCACAGCGTGCCGACCACACCAGGTTCGGTGTGTTCGACGGCCGATGAAGCAGCGGCGGTTGCTACGTCAATCGGCAAGCCGGTCGTGGTCAAAGCTCAGGTCAAGACCGGGGGTCGTGGCAAGGCCGGTGGCGTGAAGTTGGCTGATGATGCGCAGGATGCTCGCGCCAAGGCCGACGCGATCCTCGGCATGGACATCAAAGGCCACACGGTGCATCGCGTCCTGGTAGCCGAGGCCTCCGACATCGCAGACGAGTACTACGTCTCCTTTTTACTTGATCGTGCCAACCGAGCCTTCCTGGCAATGGCCAGTGTCGCCGGTGGCGTCGACATCGAAGAGGTCGCAGCCACCCGCCCCCAGGACTTGGCGAAGGTGCGAGTCGATGCACTTGAGGGTGTCACCGCGCAGAAGGCTCAAGAGATCGTGGCAGCGGCGAACTTCCCGCCGGCAGTCGCCGATCAGGTCGCCAGCATGCTTGGCAAGCTCTGGCAGGTCATGATCGCCGAGGACGCCACTCTCGTCGAGGTGAATCCACTCGTGCTCACCCCAGACGGCCGCATCCTCGCCCTGGACGGCAAGGTCACCTTGGATGAGAATGCTGGCTACCGCCAGCCGGATCACGCGGCAATGGTCGACGTCGCCAACACCGACCCGATCGAACTGCGCGCCAAAGAGTTCGACCTCAACTACGTCAAGTTGGACGGTGACGTCGGCATCATCGGCAATGGTGCGGGCCTGGTTATGAGCACCCTCGATGTCGTCGCCTACGCCGGCGAAGAGTTTGGGGGTGTGCGTCCCGCGAACTTCCTGGACATCGGTGGCGGCGCGAGCGCGACCGTGATGGCGAACGGTCTGGACATCGTGCTCAATGACCCGGATGTGCAGGCGGTGCTGGTCAACGTCTTCGGCGGCATCACTGCCTGCGACGCCGTGGCCAACGGCATCCTGCAGGCGCTGCAGATGCTCGCCGAGTCCGGTGCCGTGTTGGACAAGCCGATCGTCTGCCGCATCGATGGCAACAACGCCATTGAGGGGCGTCGCATCCTCACCGAGGCGCAGCACCCACTGATCGAGATCGTTGACACCATGGACGGTGCCGCACGCCGGGTGGCCGAATTGGCCGCCTCGCGCAAGGCCGGAAAGTAGGAGCGCAAGCATGGCCATCTGGCTTGATGCAGGCAGCAGGATCCTCGTTCAGGGCATGACTGGCGCGGAAGGGACCAAGCACACCCGACGCATGGTGGCCTCCGGGGCGCAGGTCGTGGCGGGAGTCACCCCGGGCAAAGCTGGCCAGGAGGTTGACGGTATTCCGGTCTTCAACTCGGTCGGCGATGCTATGAGCGCTACGGGTGCGAATGTCTCCGTCATCTTCGTGCCACCCCGCTTCGCAAAGGCCGCGGTGATCGAAGCCGTGGATGCCGCGATCCCACTGGCTGTCGTCATCACCGAGGGCATCCCGGTGCACGACACGGCTCAGTTTTTCCAACATGCCCAGAACGCAGGCACCACGCGCCTGATCGGACCGAACTGCCCAGGGATCATCAGCCCGGGCCAGTCGAACGCCGGCATCATTCCTGCGGACATCACCGGGGCCGGCCCCATCGGCCTAGTCTCCAAGTCCGGCACATTGACGTATCAAATGATGTACGAACTACGGGACATCGGTTTCTCCACCTGCGTGGGCATCGGCGGTGACCCAATCATCGGGACCACGCACATCGACTGCCTACAAGCCTTCCAGGATGATCCAGCGACCGAGGCCATCGTGATGATCGGCGAGATCGGTGGCGATGCCGAAGAACGGGCGGCCGCGTACATTGCCGAACACATCACCAAGCCCGTCGTGGGATATGTCGCCGGCTTCACCGCACCCGAGGGCAAGACGATGGGCCACGCCGGTGCGATCGTCTCCGGCTCGGCCGGGACCGCCGCTGCCAAGCAGGAGGCTTTGGAAGCGGTCGGAGTTCAGGTCGGCAAGACACCCAGTGCGACCGCCCGGCTGATGCGCGCCATCATGACCGGCGGGTGAGGTTCGCTGGAACCTGCACTCATTGCCGTTCTGGCGGTTGCCGTTCTCGTCTACGGCTTCTCCAAAACGGCGATGCCGGTCGCCGGCATGGTGGCCAGCCCACTCGTTGCCGCGGCACTTGGCGCAGCTCCGGCTGCAGGCTTCATGGTGCCGCTGCTCATCGTGGGTGACCTCATCGCCCTAGCCAGCTATCGCCAACATGCTGACTGGCGACTCATCCGTCGACTGATTCCGGGGGTCCTTGGCGGGTTCGTGCTCACCGCGGCCTTCTTCTGGCTGCTCTCCGGTGCCGTTCTCAATCGCGCCCTGGGGTTGCTCCTGCTCATCACGGCTGGCCTGGAGGTCTGGCGCATTCGGGGTCGGGTGACGGGTACGGCCACCATGTCACGCGGTGGGGCGGCCTTCTTCGGCACGCTGACTGGCCTGAGCACCATGGCGGCCAACGCCGGAGGTGCTGCGATGACGCTCTATCTGGTGAAGATGCGGGTGCCGATTCTGACGTTCTTAGGTACCTCCACGTGGTTCTTCGCCATTCTCAACGTCCTGAAGGTGCCCCCGCTGATTCTCCTCGGCCTCCTCACGCCCAGCTCGGTGCAGGTCTCCGCCTGGTTCGTGCCGGCGATGGTGGCCGGTGCGCTATTCGGGCGCTGGGCAATCCCTCGGATCAACGAGCGCACCTTCACCTGGGTTGGTCTAGGGCTGACGGTGCTGGGTGCGACCTGGCTCATCGTGCAGGCCTAGACGGGGTGCCGAGGGCGTGGCGCAAGAGAAATATGAGACGCATGGTGTAAAACTTGACGAATGCCCGAATTTCGACTGCCGGCCTGGCTCATGGCACCGCTGGCCGCATTCTGGGCAGCCCTGGTGAGCTTCGTCGCGGTCGCGATCCCGGCATTGGCCATGTGGATGGCGACCGCTCCGCTGGGTACGCCATGGAGTGATGCCCTGCGACAGGCCGCGGGCTGGTGGCTGGTGGGGCATGCCGTACCGCTCTGGATGGACGGGGCCTGGCTGACGCTGCTGCCCTGGGGGACCCTTGTCATTCCCGCGCTGCTGCTGGGCTACGCCGGTTGGTGGGCTGCCCGAATAGGACGGGTGACCTCTCTGCGCTCCTGGCTCGGCATGGGAGTGTGCGCTGGGCTGTGTTACGGCGTGTTGGCTGCGTCGATCGCGGAATGGGCCAGCGGGTCCACAGTGCAGTACGCGGGCCCCCGCGCCGCGGTGCTCTGCACCATCCTTGGCACATTGGCCGTCCTCTTTGGCGCCTGGCGTCACCCCAGCGTGCATCGACTCGTGCAGGAGCAGGTACCCCTGGCCCTACGAACCGCCGGCTGGGCGGGCGTGACCGGCCTGATAGCCCTGCTTTCCTTCGGTGCACTGCTGGTCTTGGCTTCATGGCTGGTTGGTCTTGATCGCGCACTGCTGGCGTGGAATGCCGTGGCCCCGGATGCTGGCGGAACCGCAGCAATGGTCACCGTGCTGCTGGGCTACCTGCCCGTTGCTGCCACCTGGGCACTGGCCTATGCACTGGGTCCTGGTTTTGTCGTGGACGGGGGTACGGCGGTGTCGGCCTTCACGCCGCTGGTCTCCACCAACCTCCCAGCGCTACCACTGGTCGCCGCCATCCCCGAACGATCCGGCGCGTGGGCCTGGCTACTGCCCATTGCCGCAGTACTCGCCGGGCTCGCCATGGGTGCGGTCGTCGTACGCCGAGGGATTCGGCCGCTGGGTGCGCGAATGATCGTGGTCATTCTCGGCTGCCTCGGGACATCCATCGGGGTGCTGGCCTGCGCAGCCCTCTCGCAAGGCTCACTGGGCACCATGCGCCTCGTTGGACTGGGCCCGGAGCCGCTGCCCATCGCCCTGTTGGCTTTCGTCCTCACCGCTCTCGGTGGAGCACTGGCCGTCCTCATCGAGCCCGCAGCTGAGGCGATACCGTCGCAGATCATGCGGCAGCGAACAACGCAACATCGGGTCCCAGCCGATCGGCGTCTGACGGGTGTGCGGACCGGCTCTGCGCGGCCGGTGCCCCTTGCCACTGTGCACACGATCAGGACCCGGTAAGGACGACAGTGAATCCGCCGAATCTGCAACTCGCGCTCGCCTGGGCCGCGCGAACATTTCGCGCCAATCTGCCAGCCTTCATTGCGCTCGCATTCATCGTCACCGCACTGCAGTTCGTCCAGCAATTCGCATCGGGGCCCTTGAACCAGGTGGCACTGGATTGCCTCGACGTGCAGACCGAGGGGCAGCGACTTGCCTGCGAGCAGGCACTCAGCGGTGGAATCGCGCCGGTGCTCTTCACAATTCTGGGCCTGGCGTTGGTCGCTGAGGTTGCTACCGTCGGTGTGGTTCGCGCATCGGTGTGGGCATCACTGGGTCGCAAGCCAGAGTTCTCAGCATTGCTGAGCACGGTGAACCTCGGCCGCTACGCCGGCTTCGTGCTCTTACAGACGCTGCTTGCCGCGGTAGGACTGCTGCTGTGCATCCTGCCTGGCCTGGCGGTCCTAGTCCTGTTGCAGTTCGGTCGTTTCGCCATCCTCGACCGGGACACCACCATTCCTGAGGCGATGAAGCACAGCATCCGGCTCGTCCGCAAGTTCCCCGGACCTTCGATCCTCACCGCGCTGTTCACCGGGCTCCTGCTCCTGGTCGGTGGCACCTGCTTCGGGCTCCTCACCCTGGTGACGTTGCCATTCATTGGATTGTTCGTGGTGCACATGTATCGCCAGATGAACGGGGAGCAGGTCGCCGGCGAGCATCGGTAAGGTGCCGCGGTGACGGCACGTGTGGTGGTGCTGGCCTCCGGGTCGGGCAGTGTCCTCCAGGCGCTGCTCGATAGTGATATTCGCCAGAACATCGTCGCCGTGGGCTCGGATCGACCGGACTGTTTCGCCCTCGAGCGGGCTCGTGGTGCTCAGGCGGAAACCTTCGCCGTTGACTTCAATGCATTCGATGCGCGCCCGAGTTGGTCTGCGGTGTTGCTCGAAGAGCTGAACCGGTGGGAGCCAACATTGATCGTGTTGGCCGGTTTCATGCGCATCCTCGACCCGACCATCGTCCGCGAGTACCGCAATCGCATCGTCAACACCCACCCCGCACTGCTGCCGTCTTTTCCGGGAGCCCATGCCGTCAGCGACGCATTGGCCGCAGGGGTGCGCATCACCGGATGCACTGTGCATTGGGTGGACGAGGGCGTAGATACCGGCCCGATCATCGAACAGGCTGCGGTGCGCGTACAGCCTACGGATGATGTGAACAGCCTCCATGAACGCATCAAGGTCATCGAGCGCGATCTATTGGTGTCGGTGGTCAGCAGCCTGGTAGCAGCGAGATCGGAATCGTCAGTCAACGGGAGGTTTGACGGTGGATAGTCCACGGCGCCCAGTGCGGCGCGCCCTGATCTCCGTGTCGGATAAGGAAGGTCTGGTGCCCTTCGCCCAGGGCCTAGCGCAAGCTGGAGTGGAGATCGTCTCAACGGGTTCGACTGCGGCGACCATCCAGTCGGCAGGAATTGCGGTCACCGCGGTTTCGCAGGTCACCGGTTTTCCGGAATGCCTGGATGGTCGAGTGAAGACCCTGCACCCAGCCATCCACGGCGGTCTCCTAGCCGATCGGCGGCGAGACGATCATGTGCAGCAACTGCAGGAACTCAACATCGAAGCCTTCGACCTACTGGTGGTCAACCTCTATCCCTTCCGCTCGACCGTAGCCAGCGGCAACGCATTCGAGGACTGCATCGAGCAGATCGATATTGGTGGGCCGGCGATGGTCCGTGCCGCAGCGAAGAATCATGCCAATGTTGCGGTGCTCACCGATCCAGACCGCTACGCATGGGTCATCGAACAGTTGTCACTCGGTGGGCTGACTGAGAGTCAGCGCCGCAGACTTGCCGGTGAGGCATTCGCCCATACCGCGTCCTATGACACCGCCATCGCCACCTGGCTCATGGCCATTGACGGCAATGACCAGTCGGAAGAGCAGACGAGTGGAACGCACTGGCTCGGAGCCACATGGGAACTACGAGCCGCATTGCGCTACGGCGAGAACCCACATCAGCAGGCCGCCTGGTACGTCCAAAGTGATGGAGTCGACACGGACCCGGGTCTGGGTGCCGCCGTCCAACTGCAGGGCAAAGCGCTGTCGTACAACAACCTGGTCGATGCCGATGCCGCGCGCGCCGCAGCCTATGACCACACTGCACCTGCAGTCGCAATCATCAAACATGCGAATCCATGCGGAATTGCTACCGCTGAAGATATCGCCTCGGCCTACCGGGGCGCGTTCGCCACTGATCCGATTTCCGCATTCGGTGGCGTAGTCGCGGCCAACCGGACGGTAAGCGAGGCGATGGCTCGGCAACTTGTCGACGTGTTCACCGAGGTACTCCTCGCGCCTGCCTATGAGGAAGCGGATCTGGCCATACTGCAATCCAAGGAGGGCCTTCGCGTCCTGCGTGTTCCACCGCCACCTGCCGGCCAGCGCCGGGCTTGGCGCACCATCTCCGGTGGTGTCCTGGTCCAGGAGGCGGATCTGCTGCAAGCCGCTGGCGATGACCCTGCGCAGTGGACCCTGGTCTGCGGTACCGCGGCAGATGCGGCAACACTTCGCGACCTGGACTTCGCCTGGCGAGCGGTGCGATGCGTGAAGTCCAATGCCATCCTGCTCGCCACATCCGGTGCGGCGGTGGGAATCGGCATGGGACAGGTGAATCGTGTCGATGCGGCACGACTTGCCGTGCAGCGAGCCGGCGAGCGCGCTGGAGGCAGCGTCGCTGCCTCAGATGCCTTTTTCCCATTTCCGGACGGCCTGGAGGTGCTCATCAACGCAGGCGTGCAGGCGGTAGTTCAACCGGGTGGGTCCATTCGCGATGCGGAGGTGATTGCCGCGGCTGATGCGGCCGGTATCACGATGTACTGCACCGGCACTCGGCACTTCCTGCACTGATGCGCACTGTCACCGTGCGCAGTGTTGCACTTATCTTCATCACCGGGGGCACCACAGTTGCACTGCAGGCGCGGGCCAATGGTGAGTTGGCGGTGCACCTTGGCAATGGTGTGGAAGCGGCTACGTACTCCTTCGCCTCCGGTCTACTCATCATCTGCCTGGTCGCAGTAGCTCTGCGACCTGCGCGGGTCGGCTTCGGTCGCGTCATCCAAGCGCTGCGTCAGCGCACCCTGGCTTGGTGGGCTTTTCCTGCCGGAATGTTGGGCGGCATCTTCGTCGCCTGTCAGAGTTTCGCCGTCGGCGTCATCGGCGTCGCGCTGTTCTCAGTGGCCGTGGTGGCCGCGCAGACGGTCACCTCTGTGGTGGTTGATCGCTGTGGACTCGGACCGCTGGGTGCGGTCAAGGTGACACCCCGTCGGATCATGGCAGCCGCACTGGCCATCGGTGCCGTAGCCCTGGCCGCGACCCCGAGGCTTGAGGCAGTCCAGGTCTCCGGCTGGGCGCTGGGTGCTGCCGTGTTGGCCGGAGTGCTCGTCGCTGTCCAGCAGGCACTCAATGGCCGCATCTCGCAGGCCGCCGGGCAACCCATCACCGCTGCCGTGTTCAACTTCGCCTTCGGGACCACGCTGCTGGTGATCCTTTCAGTCATCACCTTGAGCTTCGGTGCGCGGATCAGTGCCGCCTCACCCGGTCCCTGGTGGATGTGGCTCGGTGGCGCGCTGGGTACCACGTTCATCGTCACTGCTGCCTGGGCCGTACCCCGCTACGGGGTGCTGATTTTTGCGCTCATCTCGATCGCTGGACAACTCACCGGCGCACTGCTGCTGGACCTGCTCATTCCGATGTCAGGTTCCACGGTTTCTGCACTGTTGGTCGCCGGTGCGCTGGTGACCTTCGCCGCAGTTGCCGTAGGCACGTGGCCCACGGCAACTGCCACTAGACCGTCAGGGCAAGCCAGACCGTGAGGGCCAGCACGGCGACCCCGCCGCCTCGATAGACCCAGGTGGCGGCAGGTCGGTAGTGCCAGGACTGTTGGCCGGGTGCTGGGTGACGACCGAAGAGAGCAACCAGCGAGAGCAGGAAGCCCGGAATCGCCAGGAGAAGGAATGCCATCTGGGCGAATTGAGCGGTGTCACCGAACTGGTTGAGTGCAAGAACGGTGATGCCCCAGCTGAGCAGCAGGATGAGTCCGAGCTTGAGGACACTGCCGGGCGAGATCGACCACAGCTTCACGGAATTGGGAAAGCGATCGGCGACCAGTTCCAGCAGGTTCGGGATCAAGAACAACAGAGCCGCTACCCAAAGTTGCCAGACGTTGCCGACAAACGCGGCTGCGACAAAGAGGAAGATCCCAGTACGCAGCATTGCGGACGCAATCCGCTGGGACGGACCGGCCTGCAGTGTTGTCTTGGGAATCACCGTTGCGAGTCGCTCCGGGAACCATCTGGCCGCAGCGAACTCTAAGCCCACCTTTGCCAGTAGCCCGAACAGAACGACAGTGGCCAGGATCCAGCCACTCTGCGCGATGGGGAAGGCGGCACCGCCCAGGGCAGGTAGTGCTTCGACGATGTTCAGCGTCGTCCAGGCGCCGACCAGCGGCACAACAACGAGATCGGTGAGGCGTTCCCAGCGTTGCGTCATGCCGCCGCCTACTGGGCGGCGAATATCGCGGAAGGTACCGGCAATCAGACCCGGACCGGCAATGAGCAACGCGATCCCGAGCAGGGTGCGCACACTGGACCAGTCCACGATGCCGCCCATGACGGCAACCGTGAGGGCAAAGGCAACACTGCTCAACAGTCCCGCGAGACCATCGATGATGCCGAGCAGCATCAGCGGAATCATCAGAGCCAACATCGGCGGTTGGGCGATGCCCTCACCGAGGATTGCCGCTGTGATAGCCAGTGCTACACCAGCAACAGGCAGCAGCAGGCTGAGACTGCCCAGCATGGCGCGAACCGGTCCACCATCGGTAAGGGCCCGGGCAAGAAGTGGGCTACGTGGAGCAACAGCTGCGATACCGGTGTAGGAGAACTCGTCGATGACGGCAGTCCCGGGTGCGCGGTGCAGACTCGACAGGTCTCCCCAGGCACTGCCCTTGGCTACGAACTTTGTGCGCCAACCACGGTTATGTTCAACATCGACATCGTCCAGTGCATCCTGGGTGGCTTGGACGGCTACCTCGAGTCCGGCCATGTCCTCATCGGCGTTGGATGATCCATCGACTTGATCAATGCGGTCAGGCAGTCGCATTCCTGCTGCGGCGGCCGCACCGATGCCGGCACCGGCAACAGCGACCAGCGAGAGGGCAGCCACGGCTGTCGTTACGACGGCCTCAGGTTCGTCCAGTGCCACTACTGGTGCGTACGGCGGCGCCTTGGGGCTTGCCGGTAGCGCGGGGGCACTGAGCTGGCTGGTGTCAGCGTTCGGCTGAACCGCCAACAACTCACCCTGCGCACCGATCGTGATGGCGGACCCGGCCTCGGTGGGCAGGCCTGCCGCGGAAGTGCTGCGCACAAGCACGGTATGTGGCCCTGGTGCGAGGGTATCGGGAAGTTCAGCCGACGCGGCAAACGCCCCCGCGGCATCAGTGAACCCAGTTGCGACCAACTGCGGTGTAGAGAAGGCCCAAATCTCGTAGCGCACCTCGGCGGCCAAACCGGCACCTGCCGCGGAAACGCTGGCGCCGTCGGTGGATTGGGCCACCTGCACAACCAGGTTCGCGGTCACCGTGGTCTGTGCATCGGGAACGAACGGCAGTTGGGCGACGTCTCCGGTGAATTCCTCAGTCGCGGCCCCGTCCTCGACGAATTCCTCGTCGACCGCCTCGTCGTCGCCGTAGTCTTCGTCGCTCGCGTAGTCTTCGCCGAGGCCGTCCTCGGTCAACTCGGTGTCGTCACCGACGACCTCATCAGTGGGGCTATCAGACTCAGGAACCTTGTCGCCGTCGGTGGTCTGATCCGGGCGTCGGTCCTCCTGATCGCCCGCAGTGTCCCCGGCCTGATCGGAGTCGGCCGAGGAACCCTCATCGGCACCTAGCTCCTCGGTCGAAGCGCCGCTATCGTCCGCCGCCGGATCTTCTGCTGCTGGGGCCTCATCGGAGGCGGGTGCTTCGGGAGCGGGAGCCGAGTCCTCGGAACTGCCGCCACCGTCACCGCCGCCGCCACTGTCACCGCCTCCTCCTTCATCCTCGGCGCTGATCGCGGCAAAGGGTTGACCCGCCTGTCCAGGGACCGCGGCAAGCAGGAGCGCTCCGGTGCCCAACAGCAGGCCGCTGGCCAACGCTGCGGCAACGGCAGTACGCCGGCCACGGGTGTGCACGCGACGGTGGCTTGCAGCAGCAAGTTTCCGTGTGGAATGCAACCGGGTGCGCATGGGACCTCCGCTCAGGCGCTCAATGCGGCGTCTTCTTCGAGACCTCTCACAAGCGCGAGAAAGATGGTAACCCGGGGTGGTGTTGCTCCGAGGGCGCGACCGTGCAACCGTGGAGTGTGCTTGAACGCCTTCGGCAGTCCCTGCGCCTGCTGCCACGGCCCCTGCGGTGGATCATCGTCGCCTCGGTGGGCTGCGCCCTGGTGATTGTGGGGATTGTGTTCCTCGTGCTGCCGGGCCCGGGTCTGCCACTGATCCTGCTGGGTCTTCTGGTGCTCGCCACGGAGTTCGCCTGGGCGGAAGCGACGCTGCACCGACTTCGCAAGAGCAGCAGCTCGGTCACCGCGGTGGTGCGCCAAACCGCAACACGCGTCATGCGAAAGTCACCGTCGGCTACCGATCCGCCGGATCCGGCTAGCCCGGATGCGAAGATGCGCGAGTGAGCGCGACGATCCTGGACGGCAAGGCAACAGCCGCAGCAGTGCGCGCCGATCTGCGCACCCGCGTTGAACGCCTACGAGCCGCTGGGATCGTGCCTGGCCTGGGGACCGTCCTGGTCGGAGATGATCCCGGCAGCCATGCCTACGTTCAGGGCAAGCACGCCGATTGCGCGGAAGTGGGCATCGCCTCGATCCGCGTCGACCTTCCGGCGGATGCCTCACAGCAACAGGTCACTGAAGCGATCCTGCAGCTCAACGCGGATCCCGCAGTGACCGGGTACATCGTGCAGTTGCCGCTCCCCAAGCATCTCGATGAGCGGGGCACATTGAGTCTGATGGATCCAGACAAAGATGCTGACGGACTGCATCCGGTGAACCTGGGCCGCCTAGTACTCGGGATGGAGGCGCCGCTGCCCTGCACCCCGCGCGGCATCGTCACGCTGCTTCGTCATTACGAGGTACCCATTGCCGGTGCTGAGGTGGTGATCGTGGGTAGGGGTGTGACCGTCGGCCGGCCCCTGGGACTACTGCTGACGCGACGCACCGAGAACGCGACAGTCACCCTCTGCCACACCGGTACAGGTGATCTGGCAGCGCATACCCGCTCGGCGGACATCGTCGTTGCCGCTGCGGGCGTGCCCGGAATGATCACCGGTTCGATGGTGCGCGCTGGAGCAGCAGTGCTGGATGTGGGTATCACTCGAACCAGTGAAGGCCTGATCGGTGATGTCGCCCCAGATGTCCGAGAGGTTGCCGCATTCGTAGCGCCTATGCCGGGTGGTGTCGGCCCAATGACGCGCGCGATGCTGCTCACCAACGTCGTTGAGGCTGCTGAGGCGGCGAGGTGACCGGAAAGCCGGCAGGAAACTCTGCCCATGTCGTTCCCCTGAGTCGCCAGAAGCGCCCGAAGTTGCAATGGCCGATCAGTGTCGTTCTGGCTGTCGCGGTCACCGGGTTGCTCCTAGTGGCGGCCGGTGCCTTCCGAGCGGGCACAGTGACCCTTGCCTGCAGTGCGGGTGTGGGACTGGTGCTGCGACTAACACTGACCAAGGAGCAGGCCGGGCTTTTGGTGGTACGCCGTCGCAGCGTGGACGCCTGGACCCTTGGCCTACTTGGTCTGGTTGCCCTCGTGCTGGCCTTTTGGGTACCCGTCCCGAAGTGAGGGTGCCCCGGGTGTACCCGGTAACCTTGCGTCGTCGATGAGTCGGAAATTCGCGGCTCCCACATAACCTCACTCGTTGGAAGGGCGTTGCCATGGCTCGCCAGCCCGTCACTGTCACTGTCACCGGCGCAGCCGGTCAAATCGGCTACGCATTGCTGTTCCGGGTGGCCTCCGGTCAGCTTCTCGGCCCGGATACGCCGGTGCGCTTGCGGTTGCTGGAGGTTCCGCAGGCGATCAAGGCGGCAGAGGGCACCGCGATGGAGCTCGATGACTGCGCCTTTCCGCTCCTGGCTGGCATCGACATCACCGATCAGGCCAGTGTCGCCTTCGATGGCGTCAATGTTGCACTGCTGGTCGGCGCGCGTCCGCGAACTGCCGGAATGGAGCGCGGTGACCTACTCTCGGCTAACGGAGGCATCTTCAAGCCCCAGGGTGAGGCGCTCAACGCCGGAGCAGCATCAGATGTGCGAATCCTTGTTGTCGGCAATCCGGCGAACACCAACGCCTACATTGCCCGCTCCCATGCACCGGATATCCCGGCTGATCGCTTCACGGCCATGACGCGTTTGGATCACAACCGTGCCGTGTCACAGTTGGCGCAGAAGGTTGGCGTGCCCGTCAGCGAGGTCAAGCGCATGACCATTTGGGGGAACCACTCAGCCACGCAGTACCCCGACATCTTCCATGCCGAAGTTGCCGGAAGGAACGCGGCGGAAGTTGTCGGTGATCAAGCCTGGATAGAAAATGTGTTCATTCCGACGGTGGCCAAGCGTGGTGCGGCGATCATTGAGGCACGGGGGGCATCGTCAGCGGCCTCAGCGGCCAACGCGGCCATCGACCACGTCGCCACCTGGGTCAGTGGCACGGCCGAAGGGGATTGGACGTCGGTGGCACTGCCGTCCGACGGTTCCTATGGCGTTCCGGAGGGATTGATCTCGTCGTTCCCGGCGCGAAGCGTCAATGGTCAGTGGCAGATCGTTCAGGGCCTGGAGATCGACGACTTCTCCAGAGGTCGTATCGACGCGTCCGTTACTGAACTCCTCGAGGAACGTGACGCGGTCCAGGCGCTGGGTCTGGTCTGAGGGAGGCGAACGATGTCAAAGATCAAGGTTGCGAACCCTGTCGTCGAGCTCGATGGCGACGAGATGACCCGCATCATCTGGCAGTTCATCAAGGACGAACTCATCGTCAAGTACCTGGACATCGATCTGCGCTACTTCGATCTGGGCATCGAACATCGGGACGCCACCGATGACCAGGTCACCATCGATGCTGCGCACGCGATCCAGCAGTTTGGGGTGGGTGTCAAGTGCGCAACGATCACGCCAGATGAGGCTCGAGTTGCAGAGTTCGGCCTGAAGAAGATGTGGAAGTCACCCAACGGGACCATTCGTAACATCCTGGGCGGTGTCATCTTCCGTGAGCCGATCATCATCAGCAATATTCCGCGACTTGTTCCAGGTTGGACCAAGCCGATCGTCGTGGGTCGCCATGCCTTCGGCGATCAGTACCGTGCGACTGACTTCACGATTCCTGGTGCGGGAACGTTGACAATGACCTTCACACCGGCTGATGGCTCAGCGCCGATGGAATTCGAGGTGTTCCAATTCCCCGAGTCGGGTGTTGCGATGGGGATGTACAACCTTGACCAATCCATTCGGGATTTTGCACGGGCGTCTATGCGCTACGGACTCTCGCGCAAGTACCCCGTCTACCTCTCGACGAAGAACACCATCCTGAAGGCGTATGACGGGCGCTTCAAAGATATCTTCGCCGAGGTCTACGAAGCCGAGTTCAAGCAGCAGTTCGAGGCAGCCGGCATCACCTATGAACACCGTCTCATCGATGACATGGTGGCAGCTGCCCTGAAGTGGGAGGGCGGGTATGTCTGGGCCTGCAAGAACTATGACGGTGACGTGCAGTCCGACACCGTTGCCCAGGGCTTTGGCTCCCTGGGATTGATGACCAGTGTCCTGATGACCCCGGATGGCCGCACTGTCGAGGCCGAAGCCGCACACGGCACGGTGACTCGGCACTTCCGCCAGCACCAGCAGGGCAAGCCCACGTCCACCAACCCGATCGCGTCGATCTTCGCCTGGACCCGGGGGCTGGAACACCGGGGCAAGTTGGATGGAACACCGCAGGTTGAGCAGTTCGCCCAAACTCTTGAGCGGGTCTGCATTGCCACGGTCGAAGAGGGCAAAATGACGAAGGACCTGGCCATGCTCATTGGCCCTGATCAGCCCTGGCTGACCACTCAGGAGTTCCTGAGCGCGATTGACCAGAACCTTCAGGTGGCAGTGCAGAGGTAGTCCTGCCTGGCATCGGTGGTTAGGCAACGCGTAGTCTCGCATCGACCCACCTGGTGCGAGGGTCTTGGGAGTGAGTGACGCTATGTGGGACGTGGTCGGTGACGTCCTTGTCGTATTGGTGTTCGTCCTGCTCGGTGGCTTCTTCGCGGCCGCGGAACTGGCCTTGGTTTCCCTGCGCGAGATGCAGGTGCAACGGCTGCGCGAACGCGGTAGGCGCGGCAGGCGCCTAGCCGCCCTGGTCGCCAACCCAACGCGTTTTTTGGCGGCAGTTCAGGTAGCCGTGACGCTGGCCGGGTTCGTCTCAGCCGGCTTCGGTGCGTCGACGATTGCTCCCAAGTTCGCCCCGTTGCTCACGGGTTTGGGCATGGGGGCTGCGGTCGCCAACTCCATCGCCTTCATCGCCGTCACCGTCGTGATCGCTTACATTTCCTTGGTCATCGGCGAGTTGGTACCCAAGCGCATTGCCATGCAGCGCACGGAGCAGGTCGCACTCTTTACCGCCGGCCCCATTGACGTCGTGGCCCGGCTCCTTCGTCCGTTCATCATCGCGATTTCGGTGGCCACGGATGGCATCGTGCGCATGCTGGGCATGGATCCCAAAGCTTCACGTGAGCAGATGAGTGGTGAGGAGTTGCGTGACCTCGTCGCTGCCCATGAGGACCTTTCCCGGCAGGAGCGCGATCTCATTGACGACGTGTTCTCGGCGGGTGATCGAGAGCTACGCGAGGTCATGCTTCCGCGAACCGAAGTGGAGTTTCTCGACGCCGCGATGCCGTTGACCGAGGCGGTCTCAATCGTGGCCGAGCAGCCGCATTCCCGGTATCCGGTGATTCGCGATAGCGCTGACGACGTCGTTGGTTTCGTACACGTGCGAGACATCCTCGCCCCTCGGACGAACGAAACGGCAACCAGAGTCGGAGCCTTGGTGCGCCCAGTTGTGTCGTTTCCTGGGACGAACGACGTCTTGAGCACGCTCAACCACATGCGACGTCAGCGACAGCACTTGGCCATCGTCGTAGATGAATATGGCGGCACCGCGGGAATCGTGACGATGGAGGACCTCGTAGAGGAACTCGTTGGTGAAATCGAGGACGAGTATGACTCGACCCCAACCCGTCGGGTAGGTATCAACCAGGGCGAAATTGTGGTCGACGGACTCATGAATCTCGAAGACTTCGCCGACGAGACGGGTCGTTCAATTCCTGACGGCCCCTACGAAACAGTGGCAGGGTTCATGGTTGCCGAACTGGGCAGACTCCCAGTCGCGGGGGATGTCGCCCAGCATGCCGGGATGACGTTCATAGTGATCGAACTTGATGGGCGGCGCATTGCCAAGGTGAAGGTGCAGTTGGCGGAGGCCGTCGAACTGCCAGAATAGGCCTATGGCGGTAACCCGACCTCGCGTGCTCTCTGGCATTCAACCCACGGCCGACTCTTTTCATATCGGCAACTACCTAGGTGCGCTGCGCGAATGGGTACGCATGCAGTCAACGCATGACGCCTACTACGTGGTCGTTGATCAACACGCGATCACCGTCGATCACGATCCCGAGCCACTCCGTCAACGCACCATGCTCTCCTTCGCGCAGTTGCTGGCCGTGGGCCTGGACCCTGGGCGGTGCACGGTGTTCGTCCAAAGTCATGTACCCGAACACAGTCAGCTTGCCTGGATTCTGCAGTGCCAGACGGGATTCGGTGAAGCCAGCCGCATGACGCAGTTCAAGGACAAGGCAGCGAAGGAAGAGATGGCGCGTGCCACCGTTGGACTGTTCACCTACCCGATACTGCAGGCCGCAGACATTCTCATCTACCAGGCCGATGCCGTACCAGTTGGGGAGGATCAGCGTCAGCATTTGGAATTGACCCGAGATCTCGCGCAGCGGTTCAATCTGCGCTTCGGCCCGACGTTCACCGTGCCCGAGGCGATGATCGTCAAAGAGACAGCCAAGATCCTCGATCTGCAGGACCCAACCGCGAAGATGAGTAAGTCCAGCGCCGCAGGTTGTGCGTTTCTGCTCGATTCCGATACGGCACTTGCCAAGAAGTTCCGCGGTGCCGTCACCGATTCCGAACGTGAGATTCGCTTTGATCGGGAGGCAAAGCCGGGTGTTTCAAACCTCCTGGGAATCCAGCAGGCGGTCACCGGCGTCGCCATGTCGGAGCTTGAAGAGCGCTATGCAGGTCGCGGCTATGGGGATCTCAAGCAGGACACTGCTGAGGTTGTCGCGGAGGTCATCCGGCCGATCCGAGAACGCGTCAACGAGTTGATGGCCGACCCGGCTGAACTGCTGTCGTTGATGGACGACGGTGCCAGCAAGGCACAACAGACCGCTCATGCGACGCTGGAGCTGGTCTATGAGCGGGTCGGCTTCGTACCACTGCCACCTCGCTAAGCGATGATCAGTTAGTGCTGCGCCCACTAGGGTCGGCGCCATGCTGACCCGTCGTCAGGTGCTGATAAGTGGTGCATTGACTGCGGGCGTGCTCATGACCGGGGGCTGTGCCGCTCGGAACAGAACTGCTGTCCGTTTCCCCAAACCGCTGACATCAGGCGGCACGATCGGAGTTTGCGCTCCGTCGGCCGGTGTGCCCAAGGCGGATGAAGCCCGGTACACGTTCGCCATCAACTACTTGAAGGAACTTGGCTACTCGGTTGAGACTCGCGGCACCATCATCACCGACGACATTGTCAGCGGACCCGCGAAGCAGCGCGCAGCAGACCTTCAAGAACTCCTTCTCGACCCGGAGATCGATGCAGTTCTACCGCCGTGGGGCGGGGAGTTGCTCATCGACATCCTGCCGTTCATTGATTGGGGTGCCCTGCGCGCGGCTGCGCCCACCTGGCTGATTGGCTACTCCGATCTCAGCACGTTCCAGGTTCCCTACCTGATTCGTACTGGCACTGCCTCTATCGATGGCAGCAATCTGCTTGAGACGCCGATGCGTCCACCTGGTCCTGGTCTGGCCTGGTGGCCGGATGTCGCGTCGTTGTCCTCCGGACAATCCTTCACACAGGAGTCGACGCCGAGATATCAGGCCAGTGATGTCGACTGGTCGGCTACACCGAATGCGACGTCCTTCAACCTCGACACAGCCTCCACCTGGAAAGTGCTCGGGCACGAGAATGACTCCTCATTCGTGCTCAGCGTGCGGGGACGGATCGTCGCCGGCACCATCGACGTCCTAGCGCCGATCGCCTGTACACCGGACGGCGACCTGCCCGGCTTCGCCGATTCGGTACGCCCGGACAAACTGCTGATCGCACTTGATGCCGCTGACTTCAACTCCGCGCAGTTAGCCCGTGCACTTTGGGACCTGCGCGCGGCAGGCTGGTTCGACGCAGCAGCCGCCGTCGTACTAGGTCGCACGGCTGGGGAAGTCGTCAGTGGCTACACCGTGCGTGACGCTGCCGACGACGTGCTGGGCGACCTCGACCTACCAGTCGTCTACGACGCAGACGTCGGCCATCTCCCGCCGCAGATGGCGTGGGTTCAGGGCGCGTTGGCGACGTTGCAGGTGAGCGGTGGCCAAGGGCTACTGACCCAGACCTTGGCCTGATGTGCACCTCACGGCCCAGGGTTCACGAAACAGGGTTCACCGCGCAGGGGTCCTTTGCTGACTTCGGGTACTAGGTTCCCGGCGCAGGGAAAGCGCGAACTGCTCGGCGTCGACGCAGGAGGTGACGGGGGCGTCGCAGGCGTCGATGCTGCCCCGGGCGCCAAGGATTGCTGGGGACGGGTAACTCGTTGAGCAGTGCGTACTTGGTTGATGCCCGCTTGATCGTGTGCTCTGGAGCCATGCCCTGGGTGACGACGAGGGGGACGATTGGTGTTCGACGGCGTTGCCGGAGTCGAGACACGATGGGAACGAGTGCGACCAGGCCGGCTCCGATGACTGCTCCGATCGCAAGCGCATAGGGCGCGCGTGGATCCGCGATCGCGCGACGACCCGTACTCACCAGGGCCTCGGCTAGTTGCGCACCGACACCGGGAGCCAGTTGCGGGTCGGAGGCCACGGTGTCCAGGGCGGACAGCTGCATCGAGGCGGACGGGGATGGACTCGGCTCGGCGAGTACGGGTGTCACCGGGCCAACCAGGGTGCCGATAGGGGTCACCTTGTCGTGATTGCGCAACCCCCAGACGAGGGCCTTGCGCGCTGCATCCACAGTCGGCTCGGTGATTCCCATCATCGACACGATGATGGTCGTCCCTTTGCGCTCAGCAGCACCTATATATGTGCGTCCGGCATTGGAGGTGTACCCGGTTTTGATGCCGATGGCGCCACGAAACTTGCTCATCAGCAGGCGGTTGGTGTTGTAGATGCGATAGCTGCCGGAGCCGCGGGCGGGAAAGTCGAAGGTCTTCGTGCGTGCGAACTCGGCGAAATCGGGTCGGGCCAGGCCCGCACGGCCGAATAGGGCGAGGTCGTAGGCGCTGGATACTTGACCCTCCTCGTCGAGGCCGGTCGGGTTCTTGGCAACGGTGTCCAGCGCCTGCATCTGCACCGCCAACTCGTTCATCTGGCGAACGGTTTCGCGCACACCGCCGTTCGCGCGAGCCAGGGCGGTCGCTGCGTCATTGCCGCTGCGCAGGAAAACCCCGTACATTAAATCCCGAATCGTGTACGGCTTGCCGGTAACGAGGCCCACACGAGTGCCACCAACGGCAGCATCTCGGGCGTTGGGTCGATAGTTCCCGTCCAACGGCAGGTTAGGCAGAACAGTCAGCGCGGTCAGGGTCTTCAGCGTGCTGGCCGGTGCCCGCTGCACGTGCGCGTCCTTGGCTGCCAGGACCTCGCCGGTTGTGGCATCGGCTATCAGCCAGGTGGCCGCTCGGATGTCCGGAAGCGGTTCAGCCTCCGGTCCAAGGTCCACCTGGACCCCCTCGGCGGCAAGACGTTCGCCGCCGATCGTCTGTGCCTGGGCAACGTGCGCCTGCATACCCTGTGCGATCACCAGCCCGAGCAGAATCACCGTCACCCCGATGGCCCGTCGTGGCCATCGCGAGCCCATGACCTCGGGAGTGCGCCGCACGCGCTCAGGGTACGTTGCAGCGCTACTAGCCTTTGACCATGACCAGTGCGACTTCTGCCTCCACGGCGCTACCCGTTCCGACCGGCTTGTTGATCGGTGGGGAATGGCTGCCAACGTCCACCAAGCTTCCGGTAACGAACCCGGCGTCACTGGAGATCCTCGCCGAGATCGGTAACGCGGGAGTCGAAGAGGGACTTGCGGCGGTCACGGCAGCCCATGAGGCATTCGCATCGTGGGCCAGCACCCCTGCCCGCCAGCGTGCCGAGATCCTGCGTCGGGCCTGGGAGATCATGACGGCCGAGATCGAGACCTGTGCCCGGCTGATCGCACTGGAGAACGGCAAGGCGTGGCGTGATGCGATGGGTGAGTCGGTCTATGCGGCGGAGCTCTTCCGCTGGTTCTCCGAAGAGGCCAGTCGTGTTGAGGGCGGTTTCCGGTACGCCCCGGCCCGAGACAAGACGATCATCACCGATCACCGACCCATCGGGGTTGCCTACCTCATCACCCCGTGGAACTTTCCGGCAGCCATGGCTACCCGCAAGCTTGCGCCCGCACTCGCTGCCGGCTGCACCACCATCCTGAAGCCCGCATCAGAGACTCCGCTCACCGCGCTGTGGATCGGTGAGGTCCTCCGGCGGGCCGGAGCCCCCGAGGGAGTCGTCAACATCATCACGACCTCGCGAACCGGCGATGTCTCGTCGGCGATCCTGGCTGACCCACGGGTTGCCACTCTGTCGTTCACTGGATCGACCTACGTCGGCAAGATGTTGCTCCACCAGACCGCGGATCGCGTCCTGCGCTCGAGCATGGAGTTGGGTGGTAATGCCCCATTCCTGGTGCTTGAGGGTGCCGACGTCGACGCTGCCGTAGCTGGCGCGATGATCGCCAAGATGCGCAACGGCGGAGCCGCCTGCACTGCGGCGAATCGGTTCTACGTTCACCAGTCCCTTGCCGAGGCATTCACCGCAAAATTCGAGGCGGCCCTCGCAGCCCTGCAGATCGGGCCCGGCACCGATGCGGCCAACGACCTGGGCGCCATGGTTAGTGTCAAGGAGCGGGACAAGATTCTGGAGTTGGTTGACGAGGCTAGAGCCGAGGGCGTGCAGATCACCACCACCTCGACGGTGCCTGAACAGGGTGCCTTCATCGCCCCCATGATCGTCCGGGCCGTCGAACACGGGTCAGCGCTGACTCGCAACGAGATTTTCGGACCCGTCGCTCCGATTGTGACCTTCGAGGATGAGGCGGAGGCCATCCGGATGGCCAACGACACGGAGTACGGGCTCATCTCCTACGTCTACGCCGCCAATCCAGGGGTTGGGATCGGAGTCGCTCGGCAGATGGAGTCCGGGATGGTGGCCATCAATCGCGGCCTGGCCTCGGACCCGGCAGCCCCCTTCGGGGGCATGAAGGAGTCCGGTTTGGGCCGCGAGGGTGGGTTCGCCGGCATTCACGAGTTCCTGGAGATGCAGTACTTCGCGGTCGATCTCTAGGCGCCTGATCGGCACCCTGTGATCAACCTCCCACGGCGAGGCGGTGCGGGGCCCTGTGCCCGGGGCTAGATTTGCCGAGGCCGCGTAGAAGCGGCTTCTGCGACACCTACGTCGAGAGGATTCGCCGTGAGCGGCGCTACCAGCACGATCCCCGCCGGCGCGCTCCCCGGTGAACAGCGGGCGGATATCCAGGCACGGACCCTGCGAACAGACCGATGGTGGATTCAGCCAGCCATCGTCTTCGGCAGCCTCATCGCCTTCATCATCTACTCCACCTGGCGAGCGTTCGAAAACGCTTACTACTACACGACCCCGCTGATCTCGCCGTTCTACTCACCCTGTCTGGCCACCGACTGCGTGCCTGGCTCGGCCGAGTGGACCCCGATCGGCTCCTGGTGGGTGCTGTCACCAGCGCTACTCATCCTGATCTTCCCCCTCGGCTTCCGGATGACCTGCTACTACTACCGCAAGGCCTACTACCGCTCCTTCTGGCTCTCCCCGCCCGCCTGTGCGGTCGCCGAGCCGCACAAGCGGTACACAGGCGAGACGCGGGCGCCGCTCATCCTGCAGAACAGCCACCGTTGGTTCTTCTTCGCCGGCTTGATCTTCAATGCGATCCTCACCTACGACGCGGTCATCGCCTTCCGCAATGCGGATGGCGAATGGGGCCACATGAGTGTGGGCACGCTCATCCTCATTGCCAACGCGACACTGCTGTGGCTGTACTCCCTGTCCTGCCACACCTGCCGTCACGTCGTCGGAGGGCGGTTGAAGAACTTCTCCGCCCACCCGGTCCGCTATCGCTTCTGGACCTTCGTCTCGAAGTTGAACGCCCGGCACCCGAAGTTCGCCTGGGTCTCGCTCATCGGTGTTGCGCTGACCGATCTCTACGTGCGACAGGTATCGAGCGGTTCCATCCCCAATTTCTACTTCTTCTAACAAGTCCCTTCACAGACAGCGACGCGATGCGCGAGAGCGCTCCAAATAGGTAGGCGAGGACGGCAATGACTGAGATTGAGGTCCACAAGTACGACGTCGTGGTGATCGGCGCCGGTGGTGCCGGGTTGCGCGCAGCCATCGAGGCACGGGAGCTCGGCAAGTCCACCGCCATCATTTCGAAGTCCCTGTTTGGCAAGGCCCACACCGTGATGGCCGAGGGTGGCATCGCGGCCTCGATGGGTAACGTCAACAGCAACGACAACTGGCAGGTGCACTTCCGCGACACGATGCGAGGCGGCAAGTTCCTCAACCACTACCGAATGGCCGAGCTACACGCCAAGGAAGCACCCGAGCGCGTCTGGGAACTCGAGGCATGGGGTGCGCTCTTTGATCGCACCAAGGACGGCAAGATCAGCCAGCGCAACTTCGGTGGGCATGAGTATCCGCGCCTTGCACACGTTGGGGATCGCACCGGCCTGGAATTGATCCGCACTCTGCAGCAACGCGTCGTTGCCATGCAGCAGGAAGACAAGCGCACTACCGGTGATTTCGAATCGAAACTGCGAGTGTTCGCCGAGTGCACGATCACCGACATCCTGCTCACCGGCAAGGGCAAGGACCGCCGGGTTGCGGGAGCGTTCGGCTATTGGCGGGAGTCCGGGCAGTTCGTACTCTTCGAGGCCCCAGCGGTGGTCATCGCCACGGGCGGGATCGGCAAGAGCTTCAAGGTCACCAGCAACTCCTGGGAATACACCGGTGACGGTCATGCACTCGCCATGCGAGCCGGGGGTTCGTTGGTCAACATGGAATTCGTTCAGTTCCACCCAACGGGCATGGTCTGGCCGCCCAGCGTCAAGGGCATCCTGGTCACGGAGTCGGTTCGTGGTGATGGTGGCGTGCTCACCAACTCCGAGGGTCGCCGCTTCATGTTCGACTACATCCCCGAGGTCTTCAAGGCGCAGTACGCCACGACCGAGGAAGAGGCGGACCGTTGGTACACCGACCCAGACAACAACAAGCGACCACCGGAACTCCTCCCTCGCGATGAAGTCGCTCGTGCAATTAATGCCGAGGTCAAGGCCGGACGCGGCTCCCCGCACGGGGGCGTATTCCTCGACGTGTCCAAGCGCCTGCCGGCGGAAACGATCAAGGCGAAGTTGCCGAGCATGTGGCACCAGTTCAAAGAACTCGCGGATGTGGACATCACCGAGGAGCCGATGGAGGTAGGGCCCACCTGCCATTACGTCATGGGTGGGGTGGAGGTAGACCCAGACACCACCGGTGCGATCGGTGTCAATGGGCTGTTCTCTGCCGGTGAGGCGGCCGGCGGGCTGCACGGCTCGAACCGACTCGGCGGTAACTCCCTGTCGGACCTGTTGGTCTTCGGGCGGCGCGCCGGTCTCGGTGCCGCGGAATACGTGGACGCTTTGGACCGTGCCGGTCAGCGCCCGACTCCGGAGCAGGCTGATGTGAATGCGGCAATGGCCGCTGCGCTCGCGCCATTCGAGCGTGATGCCAGTTCCGGCGAGAACCCCTTCACTATCCAGCACGAGCTTCAGCAGCTGATGAACGATCTGGTCGGCATCATTCGCACGGCCGATGAGATGGAACAGGCTCTGGTGCGGCTCGGTGAACTCAGGGCACGTGCGGCAAAGGTCGCCATTGGTGGCGGGCGCCCGTACAACCCCGGCTGGCACCTAGCGCTCGATCTGCAGAACATGCTGATTGTGTCGGATTGCATTGCCCGCTCGGCACTGGCCCGCGAGGAGTCCCGGGGTGGCCATACCCGCAATGACTTCCCGAAGATGGATCCGTCCTGGCGTGGTGTGAACTTGATCTGCCACCTCAAGGGGGACCAGGTCGAGGTGACCAAGCAGGAACTGCCATGGATGCCGGATGCACTGCTGGCCCTATTCGATCAAGGCGAGCTCAGCAAGTACCTGACGGATGTCGAGATGACCCAACTTCCCCGAGGAGCGGCGTAACCATGGGATACACGGCGAATTTCCGCGTATGGCGCGGGTTGGAAGGCGAAGGGGAGCTCGCGGACTACTCGGTCGAGGTGAACGATGGCGAGGTTGTCCTCGACGTGATTCATCGGATCCAGGCGACCGAAGCTCCGGATCTGGCGGTGCGGTGGAACTGCAAGGCCGGGAAGTGCGGCTCCTGCAGCGCCGAGGTCAATGGCCGTCCGCGGCTGATGTGCATGACCCGGATGAACACCTTCGATCCCAGCGAGACGATCACGGTGACCCCGCTGCGAACGTTTCCGAACATCCGCGACCTTGTGACCGATGTATCGTTCAACTACGTGAAGGGCCGCGAAGTTCCGGCCTTCCAGCCGCCCAAGGGACTCAAGCCGGGCGAGTACCGCATGCAGCAGGAGGACGTGGCACGCAGCCAGGAATTCCGTAAGTGCATTGAGTGCTTCCTCTGCCAGAACACCTGCCACGCGATCCGTGATCACGAGAACAACATGGAGCACTTCGCTGGTCCACGCGTGCTCATGCGAGTGGCTGAGCTCGACATGCACCCGCTTGATACTGCGGATCGTAAGCACGAGGCGCAGGAGGTACTCGGTCTCGGCTACTGCAATATCACCAAGTGCTGCACTGAGGTGTGTCCCGAACACATCAAGATCACCGACAACGCCCTCATTCCGCTCAAGGAGCGGGTCGTTGACGTCAAGTACGACCCGGTTCGCTGGCTCGGGTCGAAGATCCGCGTTCGTAAGTCCTAGTCGCGGTCGCTAGCCTCGACCCACGATGGGTGAGGAGCGCCATGAGTAAGGACCGCCAGACTGAATCCGGGTTGCCACTGCTGCCTGTCTACGGACCGGCGGCACTGGCTGACTGGGATCCGGACACGCAACTCGGTGTACCCGGGCAGTACCCCTTCACCCGCGGGGTGTACCCCACGATGTACACCGGGCGTCCCTGGACCATGCGGCAGTACGCAGGCTTCGGCACGGCAGCCGAATCCAATGGGCGGTACCGCGAGTTGTTGGCGGCGGGTACCACCGGACTATCCGTAGCGTTCGACTTACCCACGCAGATGGGCTACGACTCCGACCATCCACTGGCTCATGGTGAAGTCGGCAAGGTCGGTGTTGCCATCGACTCCATTGACGACATGCGTGTGCTGTTCGACGGCATCGCCCTGGATCAGGTGTCGACGTCAATGACCATCAACTCCACCGCGGCCATCCTTTTGCTGCTGTACGAATTGGTGGCGGAAGAGCAGGGCGTGTCAGGTGCGGAATTGAATGGAACCATCCAAAACGATGTGCTCAAGGAGTACATCGCACGCGGCACCTATATCTACCCACCAGCGCCATCACTGCGCTTGATCACCGACATCTTTACCTACTGCCGAGAGTCGATTCCCAAGTGGAACACGATCTCGATCTCCGGCTACCACATGGCCGAAGCGGGAGCGACCCCCGCGCAGGAAGTGGCATTCACTCTCGCTGACGGCATGGCGTATGTACAAGCTGCCATCGACTCAGGTCAGGACATCGATGATTTTGCTCCACGTCTGGCATTTTTCTTCGTCTCACGAACCACCTTCCTTGAGGAGGTGGCGAAGTTCCGAGCGGCCCGCCGGATGTGGGCGCGGATCATGCGTGATCATTTCGGTGCTCAGGATCCAAAGTCGTGGATGCTGCGCTTCCACACGCAGACTGCAGGTGTTCAACTCACGGCGCAACAGCCGGAGGTGAATCTGGTTCGGGTGGCCGTGCAGGGTCTGGCGGCCGTGATGGGCGGTACGCAATCCCTGCACACCAACTCGTTCGATGAGGCGATCGCCCTGCCGACAGCCAAGGCGGCTCGCCTTGCGCTTCGCACCCAACAGGTATTGGCATACGAGACGGATGTGTGCGGCACCGTAGACCCGTTTGCTGGGAGTTACGTCATTGAGTCACTCACCGATGAGCTTGAGGAAGCCGCTACTGCTCTCATCGCTCGCATCGATGAGTTGGGCGGTGCCGTCGCGGCAATCGAACAGGGATTCCAGAAGTCCGAGATCGAGCGCTCCGCTTACGAGGTAGCGCAGCAGATCGATGCGGGCGAGCGCGTCATCGTGGGTGTCAACCGGTTCACCATCGAGTCGGAGGAGCGCTACGAGCCACTGCGCGTGGACCCATCGATCGAGGCTGAGCAGACCGAACGACTACGCACGCTGCGCGCAACAAGGGATCAAGGCGCGGTGGAGGCGGCACTAGCTGACGTGCGAGCAGCTGCCGAAGGGACGGCAAATCTGTTGGTGCCAATGCGCCAGGCCCTTCGGGCACGTGCCACGGTCGGTGAGGTGTCCGATGCGCTGCGCTCGGTGTGGGGTCAGTACCGTCCAATTGACACGTTGTAATGCGATCCCAGCGAAACTGATCCGTGCCCGCTCAGCCC
>CAZKFI010000001.1:68455-92849 GCA_964551975.1 uncultured Bifidobacteriaceae bacterium
CAATTGACACGTTGTAATGCGATCCCAGCGAAACTGATCCGTGCCCGCTCAGCCCGTGCCTGAACAGCTACGCACACTCACCTGGGATAGCGAACGCAATGCACTGGTACTCCTAGACCAGACCGCTCTTCCCGGCGTCGAGACCACAGTGATCTGTGGGGAGATCGACCCACTCATCGACGCCATCCAACGGCTAGTCGTACGCGGTGCACCGGCACTGGGTGCGGCCGGCGCTTACGGTGTGGTGTTGGTGCTGCAACAGGGTCAGGCGCAGGACTGGTCGCGAGCGCGCATCGAGATGGAGATCGAGCGCCTGCGGCAGGCGCGACCCACCGCGGTCAACCTCGCCTGGGGGGTCGACCGGGTGGCTGCCTACGTCGATATCGGCCTAGACGCAGTCCTTGCTCAGGCACATGCCGTAGCGGCCGAGGATGCAGCAGGAAATCGCCACCTCTCCGAGTTGGGTGCCAACTGGATCCTCGAGCACGTTGATCGGTCGCCGTTGCGTGCCCTCACTCACTGCAATGCCGGAGCCCTGGCTACAACGGAGTACGGCACTGCGCTGGGTGTTCTGCGAAGTCTCCATCAACGCGCTCCGTTGGAGATGGTCTATGCGGACGAGACGCGTCCGCTCCTCCAGGGATCCCGACTCACCGCATGGGAACTGCAGCGGGCTGGGATCCCCTGCCGGATCCAGGTCGATGGAGCTGCCGCATCGACGATCATGCGAGGGCTGGTTGACGTCGTAGTCATCGGAGCCGACCGCATTGCACGCAACGGCGATACAGCCAACAAGATTGGTTCAGTCGGTCTAGCTCTGGCCTGTCAGGCTGCAGGGATCCCCTTCGTCGTTGCCGCTCCATGGTCCACTGTCGACCTCGCCACTGCAGACGGCACCGGGATTCCCATCGAACTGCGTGACGGTGCTGAGATCACCCATTGGCTGGGTGAGCTGCGGGCACCGGGCGGCGTCGAGGGGTTCAATCCTGCCTTCGACGTGACCCCAGCCCACTACATTTCGGCCATCGTTACCGAACGGGGCGTCATCGAGCCGGATGGAGTCACCCCCATCGAGGAGTTGCTGCCATGACGAGTGCTGCGCAAGGCGAGGATCTCCAGTTGCACGCGCTAATCGAGCGCTCGCGCCTGATCGGTGCAGACGAATCACTCGTTGTCCTTGGCGGTGGCAACACCTCCGCCAAGGGTGAGGTCGTGGACCAACTGGGCAGGCGGCAATCGGTGCTGTGGGTCAAGGGTTCAGGTGCGCAGTTGCGCACTGCTGGGGCATCCGATTTTCCGGCCCTGCGGATGAACGACCTGCTGCCACTTCGCGAGTTCACCGAACTCACCGACGATGCGATGCTGGATCTGGTCACCCAGGCCATGCTGGATCCAACAATGCGCCGGCCGTCAATCGAGACCCTGCTCCACGCCTTCCTGCCCTTTGCCCACATCGACCATGTCCATGCCGATGCAATCTGCACGCTCACCAACCATGACGAGGGTCGCCGGTTGGTGCGTGAAGCACTGGGCGATGAGTACGCCTACCTGGACTGGATGCGTCCAGGGTTCACCCTCAGCCGGCTCGTGGCGGAGCTTGCCCAGTACCAAGGAGTCGTACTCGCCCATCACGGCCTCGTGACCTGGGGGCCCGATTCCGCGACCTGCTGGCAGCGGACACAGGAGACGGTGCAGCGGGCCCGCGCATTCATCGATGCCTACGAGATCCGCACCCCCATAGCGCCCTCAGACCGAATCCCGGATCTGGATCCCGAGACCACGCGCTCGACCCTGCTGAAGCTGCGTGGTGCCATGGCGCCCACCGGTCGCCGAGTTCTGCGAATCGAACCTGGTGAACGGGCGCTGGCCGATCATCCGCAATTGGCCAAGATCGTGGCCGGTGGAGTCTCCAGTGCGGACCACATGCTCACCATCAAGCCGCGATCGGCGATTCTTGCTGACGCAGATGATGGGCAAGAAATAGCGCAGGTGATCGCGGAATATGCCGATGCCTACCGCCACTACGTCGATCGCGCAGGTGGCGGTGATGTGCCGGTACTGCATGATCCGATGCCCAAGGTCGTCCTAGTTCCCGGCCTCGGCATGGTGACCAGCGGTCGCACAACCAGGGAGGCGCTCGAGGTGGCTCGCGTCGCCTCGCACACTCATCAGGTGGCCCGCGACATCGTCGAACGCTTCGGCCTTCCGGTACCGCTGACCGAAGCCGAGGAGTTCGCCTTCGACTACTGGCCCCTTGAGGTCTACAAACTCACGCTGCGCAAACCCGCTGGCCCCCTCGCCGGCTTCGTCGCGGTGGTCACCGGTGCCGCCTCAGGTATCGGTCGAGGTATCGCCGAGTACCTGGCAGCTGCAGGCGCCAGCCTCGTACTCGCCGATCTGACCAACGAGCGACTCGCTGAGGTAGCCGCTGCCATCACCACTGCAGGTGGGTCTGAACCTGAACTCGTCGTGGGCGATCAATCTGATCCAGGGGTCGTAGAGATGACCATCGACCGAGCCGTGGACGCTTTCGGTGGCGTCGATGGCGTGGTGGTGAACGCTGGGATCGCCGCCGCAGGCCGACTGACGGATCTGACCCTCGACGAGTGGGAACGTGCGCAGCGGGTTAACTTGACCAGTGCCTTCCTCATCACCCAGCAGGCCCTACGTCGGATGCGTCAGCAGGGCTGCGGCGGCAGCATCGTGTACATCGCGAGCAAGAATGCGTTCGGACCTGGTGCGGGATTCGGTGCCTACTCGGTCTCAAAGGCCGGCATGATCCAGCTCATGCGGATTGCGGCGCTGGAAGGTGGCGCAGACGGCGTTCGAGCCAATGCAGTGAATCCCGATGCAGTCTTCGATAACTCCCGGCTATGGGAGGGTGGAATTCGCGAGGAGCGTGCGGCTGCGCACGGTATTGCGCCGGAGGAACTCCAGGAGTTCTACGCTGCGCGCAACCTGTTGCACCGCCAGGTCAGCACTGCTGACGTCGCCGCCGCAGTGGCCTTCCTCCTTTCCGACGCATCGTCCCGGACAACGGGTGCGGTCCTACCGGTGGACGGCGGAGTGGCCGCCGCCTTCCCGCGCTAATCGGTGATTCAGCGATGACCCTTGACCTACTGATCCGTGAGCCCACGGTCGTACTCACCTGCGATGCATCACACACGGTGCTGCACTCAATCTCGGTTGGCATCCGCGATGGATGCATCGTGCACCTTGGTGAAGTTCTACCGGCGAAAAGCGTTATTGATGCCCGCGGCCAGCTCCTGATGCCCGGACTCGTCAACCTGCATACGCATCTGGCGATGACACTACTGCGGGGAATCGCCGAGAACGTCGACCTGCAAGGCTTTCTGTCACTGGTGTGGGCTGAGGAGGCCCGCGTCATGGACGAGGGCGGTGTCGCGCTCGGCACTCGGCTCGGTGCGGTCGAAGCACTACTCGGCGGAACCACGACCACCCTGGATATGTACTTCCATCCGCACGTGGCCCATCGTGCTGCTGCCGAGGTTGGCCTGCGCCATGTCACGGGACCCCTGTTCTTCGACTTCCCCGGGCCGGACAACCTGGAGTGGTCACAGCGCATTGAGTACGCGCGAGCCTGGCCTGATCACCTGTCATCAATTCCGGGCCCGAGGGTCCCCGTTGCGCTGATGCCACATAGTCCGCTCACGGTCGGCCCGGCACGCATGAGCGAGATCAGGCTGCTGGCCGGTGAACTCAATGCAATGGTGCACACCCACGCCTCGGAGAACGCTGCCGAGAATCTGCAGACGATCGAGCGCTTCGGCAAGCGGCCCATCACCTTGCTGCAGGAAGCGGGGCTGTTAGATGATCGCTTGGTTATCGCCCATGGTGTGCAACTGGATCAACCTGAAATCAGCGCCCTGGCCGCCGCTTCAAGCGCCATCGCGCACTGCCCCGGGTCCAATCTGAAACTTGCCAGTGGAGCCGCTGACATCGTGGATTACGCCGCACACGGTGTCCGGCTCGGAATCGGCACTGACGGCTGTGCCTCCAGCAATGATCTCGATATGTTCGCGGCAATGCGACTGGCGGCGAACCTGGCACGCCTTGTTCACCAAGACCCGGCAGCCATATCGGCCTACGACATCGTGGCCATGGCCACGCGTTGTGGTGCTGAGGCATTGGGAATGGGTGACCAGATCGGTACCGTCGAGGTAGGCAAGGAGGCGGATCTCATCCTGCTGGACCTGCAGGCGCCGCACCTGATCCCATTGCGTGATCCGGCAACCGCTGTCGTCTACTCTGCGGGACGATCAGACGTGCGCCATGTCCTCGTTGCCGGAGAACCGGTGATCGTGGATCGACAACCCATCCATGCCGACGTACCGTCGTTGCTCAGTCAGGTACAGGGCGTTCTGGCATGACTGCAATCATCCTGGATTGTGATCCCGGGCATGACGATGCGATAGCGATCATGCTGGCCATCGCCGATCCGAGCATTGAACTGCTGGCGGTGACGACGGTGGCGGGCAATGTGACGCTTGATCACACGACGCGCAATGCCCTACGCGTCTTGGACATGATGGGGCGTCCGGATATCCCGGTAGCTGCAGGTCGCGCCGCTCCGCTCATACGTGAACTTTCCACGGCAGCAGTGATGCACGGGGAAACTGGTTTGGCCGGTCCACTGCCCATCGAGCCCAGTCGCGACGCCTTGGACACCCCTGCTGTCGATCTCATTCGGCAGGTCATCGCCAGCAGTGACGAGCCGGTCACTCTCGTGGCCACCGGCCCCCTCACCAATATTGCGGATCTCATCCAGCAGGATCCGAAGGTCATTGACCAGGTGGCCCAACTCGTCATCATGGGTGGTGCCGTCGACCTGGGAAATTGGACACCGGCAGCGGAATTCAACATCTGGGTAGATCCGCATGCCGCAGATCTGGTGTTCCGACATGGCTGCTGCCCGGGCCAGCGCAGCGCTGGACTACTCCCGCTCACCATGATTGGCCTCGAGGTGACACACCAGGCCTGGTTGACCAACGAGCACGCCGAGGCACTGCGTGACCGCTCCACGGCCGGCAGGTTTGTGGCCGAGCTCCTCGATCACTTCGTGGGATTCCATCAGGAGCGGTTCGGATGGGAGGGTGCGCCAATTCACGATGCAGTGACCATCGCGCACCTCATTGACCCCACCCTGGTTCAGACCCTGCCGATGAATGTCCGAATCGAGGTGGACTCTCCGCTCTGCGTGGGTCGAACGGTGGCGGATCGCTGGTCGGTCACCGGCCTTGCACCCAATGCAGCGGTAGGCCTCGGGATCGATCGCCCAGCCTTCGTCGCGCTCCTGATGGAGCGACTGGCTGCACTGCCGTAATTGCAGAAACTTCTGCCCCAATTTTCACATCGAGGACTCACTGTGACACCGCATGTCCGTAACCAATTCGTGACGTGGTGATGTGGAAGAGCGGCCATATCCATATCGAGCAGCGTCAAGTGGCTGAGTACAGTCAGCAGTGGCCGCGTTGAGGGCGTGCCGTTAATCAAGGGAGAGACATTGAGGATCAATACCAAGGTTGCGGCAGCGGTATTCGCTGTCGCCGCACTCGGTCTGGCCGCCTGTGGTGGCAGCACCAGTTCCGAGACCAGTGCAGCGGCCTCTGCGGCTGCAACAGCAGCAGCTGAGTCAGCCGCCCCTGAGTCGTACCCATTCAAGGCCTGCCAGGTCACCGACGTGGGTGGCGTCGACGACAAGGGCTTCAACCAGACGGCTTACAAGGGCGTGACCGACGCGGCCGCTGCCTTTGAAATCGAAGCCGCAGTGCTCGAATCGCAGGCCGAGACTGACTATGCGCCGAACATTCAGTCGTTCATCGATCAGGGCTGCAGCATCATCATCACGGTGGGCTTCCTGCTGGGTGATGCGACCAAGGAAGCGGCCAATGCCAATCCGGATATCCCGTTCAGCATCGTCGACTACGCCTACGGTGAGAACGAAGATGGCACACCGCAGATCACCAACAACAACGTGCTCGGTCAGGTGTTCAACACCGACGAGGCGGCCTTCCTCGCTGGATACCTTGCTGCTGGCATGAGCAAGACCGGAAAGGTCGGCACCTTTGGTGGCATCAATATCCCGCCGGTGACCGTCTTCATGGACGGCTTCTACTACGGGGTTCAGAAGTACAACGCCGACAACGGTACGAACGTTGAGGTACTCGGCTGGAACCCGGCGGATCAGAAGGGTCTGTTCACCGAGAACTTCGAGTCCCTCGATGACGGACGTACCTTCGCGCAGAACCTGGTTGACGAAGGTGCAGACATCGTCATGCCGGTCGCCGGTCCGGTTGGCTTGGGCTCAGCCGCCCTGGCATCCGAGCTGGGCACGGACAAGCTGATGATCATCGGCGTGGACGCTGACCAGTTCAATCTGGATTCCGCGAACCAGAACGTCTACCTCACCTCGGTCCTGAAGAACATGGACGTGACAACGTTCAATGCGATCCAGGCCGTGGTGGACGGCACCTTCGAGGGTGGCGTCACTGTGGGAACGCTGGCTAACGGTGGTGTGGGTCTTGCCCCGTACCACGCATTCGATGCCGCCGTACCGCAGGAGCTCAAGGATCAGATCGAGACCATCAAGGCGGGAATCATCGACGGATCCGTCAGCGTCAAGGGCTGATCCGTTCTGCCAAATCGATCGAACTGACATGGGAGGGGCCCCCGGGCCCCTCCCATGTTGCTGTCGAGGCATTTTGTCGAATCCGGTGACATCAACCCGCGGTTGAGGAAGGATCGAATCTCGTGGATCTGGAATTGCGTGGCATCACCAAGCGATTCCCGGGCGTTCTTGCCAATGACGACGTCTCCCTCACCGCGAAGTCCGGTGAGGTACTGGCCCTGATAGGTGAGAACGGGGCTGGTAAGAGCACCCTGATGAATGTGCTCTCCGGCCTTTACCGACCGGATTCGGGATCCATTCTGATCGACGGCAAGCCGCAGGAATTCAGTGGACCGGGTGATGCCATAGCCGCAGGCATCGGCATGGTGCACCAGCACTTCATGCTGATCCCGGTGTTCTCGGTCTACGAGAACGTGGTGCTCGGTGTTGAGCCGACGAGTGGACCGGGACTCCTCAACCGGCGGAAGGCCCGCAAGGAGGTCCGCGAGATTTCGGAGCGGTACGGCCTAGCCGTGGAACCGGACGCCCTGGTCGAAACCCTGCCGGTCGGACTCCAGCAACGCGTAGAGATCATCAAAGTGCTGTTACGAGGCGCACAGATCCTGGTTTTCGACGAGCCCACCGCGGTATTGACTCCCCAGGAGGTCGAGGAGTTCTTCGGCATCCTGGCTGAGTTGAAGGCGCGAGGCGCCACCATCATCTTCATCACCCACAAGCTCAAAGAGGCGCTCGCGGTGGCCGACTCGATCGTTGTGCTGCGGGACGGCCGGGTAGTGGGCTCTGCTGATCCCAAGACGGCAACTCCAGAGGATCTGGCCAGCATGATGGTTGGCCGACCGATCGATCTCCTGGTCGATAAGGAGCAGGCGCGCCCGACGGACGTGGTGCTCGACGTTGATCGGGCCAGCGTGGTCGATGAGGTCGGCCGTCACCTGCTCAGCGATGTGTCGCTGCAGGTACGTGCAGGCGAGATCGTTGGGATCGCCGGAATTCAAGGCAACGGCCAAACTGAACTGGTCAGCGCCATCACCGGGCTACTGCCCCTCGCATCGGGAACCGTGCGGATGCTGGGTACCGACATCACATCGGCGAGTCCCCGTCGGCGTCATGCTGCAGGTCTAGCCCACGTGCCCGAAGACCGTCAGGTGATGGGCATGGTGCGTGACTTCACCGTGGCGGAGAACCTCATGCTTGATTCCTACTACGCGCAGCCCTTCTCCAATAAAGGTGTCATCGACCGAACTGCTGTGCTGCAAACCGCTGAGGAACTCGTCGACCGGTACGACGTACGGCCCCCACTAGTGCAGAACCGGGCGGGCGCGCTCTCCGGCGGCAATGCGCAGAAGATGATCGTGGCCAGAGAGTTCAGTCGCGATGTTCCACTGGTGGTGTGCGCGCAGCCAACCCGTGGCATTGACGTCGGATCAATCGAATACATCCACCAACAGATTGTCAGGAAACGTGATGAGGGGAAAGCGATCCTGATCGTGTCAACGGAACTCGATGAGATCTTCGCGTTGGCCGATCGGATCCTGGTGATGTTCGACGGCCGAATCGTTGCGGAACGTGTCACGTCACAGACCACGCCGGCGGAAATCGGTCTGTTCATGGCGGGTCGAGCAGCATGAGCGAGCAGACCACGGTCGCAGACGAACGCCCGCTGCTCCTTCGCATCTCGACCAGCGTGGACTGGCGTACCGGCCTGCTTCTCCCGGTGCTCGCCGTCATCACCGCACTCGTGCTCGGTGGTCTGATCATCATGGCCACCGGTGCCAGTTTCTCCGAGACCATGAATGCCTACCTGGCACTGCTGCGCGGGTCTGTGGGGTCCGTCAAGGCGATCTCGGAAACCCTGACCGCGGCCACCCCCCTGATCCTGGCCGGGCTCTCTGTCGCCCTGGCCTTCCGAGCCGGACTGTTCAACATCGGTGGCGAGGGACAGATGTTGATCGGTGGCATGTTCGCGGTGTTCATCGGCTTCAGCATCACCGGACTGCCCTTCTACATCCACCTGCCGCTAGCCCTCGTCGCAGGAATCATCGGTGGAGCGATCTGGGGATTCATCCCAGGCATCCTCAAAGCCAAGACAGGGGCGCATGAGGTCATCACGACGATCATGCTGAATTTCATTGCACTGCGTCTGGTGGACTTCTTCTTGAAGACCGAGCTATTCCAGCGCGAGGGACGCAATGATCCGGTGTCCAAGAGCATTGAGGCTTCTGCGCAGCTACCTCAGTTACTGGGCTGGCTGAATCCAGCACTGCGGGTGCATCTCGGACTGATCGTGGCCCTGATCGCGGCGGGTTTCATCCACTGGCTACTCTTCCGCACCACCACTGGATTCGAGTTCCGCGCGGTTGGGGCCAATCCGAACGCTGCTCGTTACGCTGGCATGTCCATCACAAAGACCTACATCCTGGTGATGGTGATCGCCGGTGGTCTGGCCGGGCTTGCCGGAACCGGACAGGTCTTGGGTGTACTCGACAGGGCGACTCCAGGTTTCTCGGCTCGCATCGGATTCGACGGTATCGCCGTGGCGTTGCTGGGCCGTTCGAATCCGTGGGGTGTGGTCGCAGCCGCTTTGTTGTTCGGCGCCCTACGAGCGGGTGGACAGGAAATGCAGGCTTCGGCAAATGTGGGTATCGACCTCATCGCCGTCATCCAAGCCCTGATCATCGTCTTCGTGGCCGCACCCGCGTTGATCGCTGCCATCTTCCGATTGAAGACGCCCGTGGCATCAACGCAGATCAGCAAGGGATGGGCATCCTGATGGAGCAGGCAGCAGCACCAACCCCGCAGGAGAGTTACGAACTCACCGGAGCCAAGAGTTCCCGTGAAGTCACCAAGCGACAGATCCGCCGAGCGCGAATTTCCGGCATCGTGCTGCTGATTCTCGCAGCACTCGTGGCCTTCGTCATGGTGCCCCGTGCCGCCGGGGTCTCAACCTTCGGCTTGAGTCTGCCCGACGACGCAGTCCAGCTGAGTCCCCTGGTACTTCCTGCTCAGGGGGCACTCTGGGTGCTCGCGGCAGTGTTGGCATTTCTGGGGGCGACGCAGTTCATGCGCGGTTTCCAGCAGCGCACGACTTTGATCCTTGGCCTGGGCTTCGCTGTGGTGGTCGTCGCCATCATGGTGTGGGCGACCGCTGGCCAGGAGTTCTCATTGATCAGCATGCTGATCTCGACGATCGCGCGCTCCACGCCAATCGCCCTAGGCGCCCTCTCCGGAATTCTCTGCGAACGCTCTGGCGTTGTGAACATCGGCATCGAAGGCATGCTGCTAGGCGGCGCCTTCACCGGTGTCATCATCGGGTCAGTCTTCGGTGGTTGGGTTGGCCTCCTTGCTGCCACGCTCAGCGGTGGGGTGCTCGCTCTCCTGCTCGCGTGGTTGGCGGTTACCTTCCGCGTGGATCAGATCATCATTGGCGTTGTCATCAATATCCTGTTGCTCGGGTTGACGTCATTTCTCACCGCTCAGGTTCTGGTGAAGAAACCCGAACTCAACGATGCGCCGATCTTTCCGGCGATCAAGATCCCAATTCTTGGTGATATTCCCATCATCGGACCGATGCTGTTCGACCAAACGATCATCGTCTACATCATGTACATCCTGGTGGCCGGAGTGGCCTTCATGCTGTTCCGAACGCGCTGGGGTCTGCGTACGCGCTCGGTTGGCGAGAATCCGAAAGCCGCGGACAGTCTTGGCGTCCGGGTGGCTCGGGTGCGCTACCTCGCGGTGATCTACGGCGGCATGGTGGGCGGTTTTGCCGGTGCGTGGTTCACCCTGGGTACGGTTGGGCGTTTCGACGAGAACATGACCGGGGGTCGCGGCTTCATTGGACTTGCGGCGATGATCTTCGGTGGCTGGAATCCGATCGGAGCCTTCTTCGCTGCCATGATCTTCGGATTCTCCGACTCCTTACAGCAGAAATTCGCTGTTATCGAGGTACCGATCCCCAGCGAGTTCCTAGCTATGGCGCCGTATCTCGTCACGATCATCGTGGTCGCCGGCTTGGTCGGTCGGGTACGTCCGCCGGCCGCTGACGGTCAGCCGTACGAGAAGCAGTGATGGCCGAGCCGAGCATCGACTGGAACATGCTCACCGAGCAGGCCACAGTCATCATGGCGAAGGCCTATGCGCCCTACTCGCGATTCAAGGTAGGGGTCGCCGGCCTGATGGATGACGGCCGAATCGTCACTGGCTGCAATGTGGAGAACGCCTGCTATGGGCTTGGACTGTGTGCCGAGTGCGGCATGGTGTCGAATATCCACGCCACCGGGGGTGGTCTGCTTGTGGCAGTCGCCTGCGTTGACCAGCACGGCAATGCATTGATGCCCTGCGGTCGGTGCCGTCAACTGCTTTGGGAGCACGGAACCGCGCAGACGCTCCTTGCGACGCCCCAGGGCGTGCTGCCACTAGGCGAGATACTCCCGCAAGCCTTCGGCCCACAGGATCTCATCGATCGTGCCGAGGACCGGACCTACCAGGCCTGAACTACCTACCAGGCCTGAACTACCTACCAGGCCTGAACTACCTACCAGGCCTGAACGACCTACCAGGCCTGAGCCACCTACCAGGCCTGAGTTTTCTACCAGCTCCACCCAACTCTTGGCCCGACTGCTTCCAGGTGAGCGACTGCTGGCAGGATGGTGGGGTGAGCGAGCAGACTGAGCGAACCCATCCAATTGCCGGTGTTCTTGCAGCCATCGTGTTGGCTGCCGTCACATTCCTCCTGGTCGGGGCGTTGAATGACCAGGGCCGGGCTCTGTTCGCCCTGCCATTCCTGTTGGGATGGGCCCTCTTCGCACTCCTGGCCATGGGCTGGGTGTCCAGCAAGTCACGCAACGATTCAGGTGCCGGGGCTCCGCACGCAGACAGTGGGTCAGCGGGGCACTAACTCGAGCCGGCAAGGGACAGGCTCACCACACCGACGATCACGATCACCACGCCGGCAATCTGCCAGCGACCCAGCCGTTCCTTAAACAAGAAGTAGGCGGCGATTGCGGTGATTGGGGCATACATCGAGGCCAGAACAGACGTCACCGCAATCCCTTCGCGGGACCCAATGGTGAAGCAGACAAAGCCGATAACTTCGGCAACCGCGATGATGAGAACGTAGGGCAGCGCTTTTCGCACGATGCGAAGCCTGCCCAGGAGAAGCATCGGCAGGGCGATAGCCACAGTTCCGATGAGTCGAGCCGACAGCAGCAGCCAGGGCAGCGGCACCGTGTCACTGAGGTGTCCGATGGAGAACAGACTGACCCCGAAGGCTGCGGCCGCGAGGATGCCGAGGCCGACAGCGAGTACTGGGCGTTCCTGGGCAATTGGTGCGGGATCCGGCGCGAGGGCCGCCAGCACGATGCCCACCACAATCACCATGAGAATGACGCCAGCGACCGGTAAGAGGGATTCGCCGAAGAGCACTGCGATCAAGGCAGCGATCGCGCCCTCCGTGGCCAGGATCGCGGCAATCAGACCGACCTTGCCGTTACGAAAGGCCACGTACGCCATCAGCAGACCGACGATGTTGCCGGCTCCGGCAGCAACCCACCAGCCAAATTCGACCGTGGAGAGTTGTGGGGGTGGGCCTGAGATGACCAGCCAGGGAATCAGGACAACTAGGCCCAATGACATGCCCCAGGCAACAATGGCTGGGCTGGAGATGACCCGCACCGCTCGGGATGCCGCCAACGAACTCACTGCAAAGAGGGTCGCCGTAGCAAGGCCGAAGAGGATGCTGATCACAGATCATCCAACCAGGTCTGAGGCCGCGGGACTCGTCGGGTTGGTCACGCTAGGTTCGTGCCATGGCCGAACGTCACATGGATCCTGGCAGTTATGCACCACTTCCTGAGGCACTGGTTCGTCGTGCTCCCAAGGTGCTGCTGCATGATCACCTGGACGGCGGCTTGCGTCCGCAAACCGTACTGGATCTTGCAGCCGAGACCGGCTATCAAGACTTACCCTGCGACAACGCGCAGGACCTGGCGCGATGGTTTTCCGAGGCGGCGTACTCGGGTTCACTGGAGCGTTACCTCGAGACCTTTCGCCACACCGTTGGAGTGACGCAGACCGCAGCCGCTCTTCAACGTGTCGCCAGGGAGTGTGTTGTCGACCTTGCAGCTGACGGAGTGGTGTACGCCGAGGTTCGTTATGCACCCGAACTCCACGTTGAGCGTGGTCTGGCCGAGGATCAGATCGTTGAGGCAGTGCTCGAAGGCGTCGCCGATGGTGTGCGCGAGGCGAGTGATCGGGGTCAGCGCATACGCATTGGGGTGCTGCTAACAGCGATGCGCACCGCAACGCACGCCCGTACCATCGCGGAGCTGGCCGTGCGCTATCGCGACCAAGGGGTGGTCGGGTTCGATATCGCCGGGGCCGAAGCCGGGTTCCCACCTACCCGGCATCTTGATGCCTTCGAGTACCTGCGCAAGGAGAACGCCCACTTCACCATTCACGCGGGCGAGGCATTCGGGCTCCCCAGCATCTGGGAGGCCATCCAGTGGTGCGGCGCCGACCGATTAGGTCACGGGGTACGCATCGTCGATGACATCCAAACGGGGGTTGATGGCCAGATACAACTGGGTCCGCTTGCCTCCTACGTGCGTGACAGACGGATTCCATTAGAGATGTGTCCATCCTCGAATGTGCAGACGGGCGCTGCGGCCTCCATCGCCGAACACCCCATTGGGTTGCTGCGGCGTCTAGGGTTCCGAGTCACGGTCAATACCGATAATCGGTTGATGTCCGGCACTTCGATGACGCACGAGATGACCCTGCTCAGTGAGGCGTTCGGGTACGGCCTGGATGATCTGCAGTGGTTCACGGTGAATGCCATGAAGAGCGCCTTCATCCCATTTGATGAGCGACTCAAGATCATCAACGATCAAATCAAGCCCGGATACGCGGCCCTGCGCACGGAACTCGCTGAGGAAATCGCAGCCCGATAGCGGCATAACTATCCACTCCGGTTCCATCCGGTGTCCTGACAGGGGAGAATGCGGAAAACCAGGGAAACGGTTCTGGCGAGAGAAGAGGGCGATCATGGCGCTACTGGAAGTAGTCGAGACCGGCCAAGAGCGAGTCGGGGATGTCCGCGAGGAGTTGGACCGGGTCCGCCAAGCCTTGGATAGAGCAGACGCAGTGCTTGGCGTCGCTGACACCACTCTCGAGCGTGCCGAGCAGGCCATTGAGGCGAGCCGGCGCTGGGGGCCGTGGATTCTTGCCGCGGGAGGAGTGGCGATAGTGGGCGTCGCCGTTACCGTCATCGTGGTGCGACGTCGTCGTCAGCGTGACGAGGCATCCTGAGGCGCCAACGTCCAACAGTGTTCGTCAAAACCCATGGACGAACACCCGGAACCCTTGCACGAACCGCCTCAAGCGATCCCGGAATAGGGGCACTGGGCTACGACTTTGAGGCTGCGGGTCTTGCCTGGCTGGCGCAGGTCGAGGATGGCTGTTCGACCCCGCGCGTGTTCGAGGTGGGGGTGGATCGATTACTGCTGGAAGAGATCCACACGGCGCCGCCGTCCGTGCGGGCTGCCCGCAGTTTTGGTACCGCACTCGCGCGAACGCACGGCGCCGGTGCGGACGGATTTGGTGCATTGCCGCCTGGGGTCGAGCAGGGTTTCATCGCCGAACTGCCGCTACCCACCGGCCATTGGTACTCGTTCGGATCCTTCTACGCCGAAGCACGGTTGCTGCCGTTCGCCGATCTGGCCCTTGATCGAGATCGATTAGGACCAGAAGACCATCTCGCCCTGCATCAGCTGGCATCGCGGATCATGGCCGGGGAGGAACGACTGTGTGGACCCAGTGAGGACCCAGCACGCCTCCATGGTGATCTGTGGAGTGGCAACGCGCTGTGGAGAGCTCGCGATGTCGTACTCATCGATCCTTCGGCCCACGGCGGCCACCGGGAATCAGATTTGGCGATGTTGGCTCTGTTCGGGCTGCCGTACCTCGATGTGGTGCTCGATGCGTATCACGAAGAGTGGCCCCTGGCACCGGGTTGGCAGGAACGCCAAGGTCTGCATCAGTTGTATCCGCTGCTGGTGCATGCCGTGCTTTTCGGTGGTAGCTATGGATCGCGTGCCGGATCGCTCGCTCGGGGACTACTGGCTCACGCCGACTAGGTCCCCATGGGATGCCAGACCGTCTTGGTCTCGACAAAGGCGACGAGTCGATCCAATCCAGGATCACCCACCCAGGACGTGTTGTCACTGGACCAGCGGTGTACCCGCTTGACGGTGTCGGCAGCAGCGATCGCCAACTCACGCGCCAGAACATCATTGGCGATTCCGGTGAGGTCCAGAGCATTCACATCGGCATGGGATGCCAGCCAGGGGGTGATCTCGGACGGATCACCGGTGAGTACGTTCACGACGCCACCTGGGACGTCCGATGTGGCAAGCACCTCGGACCAGGCGATCGCGGGTGCTGGGTGCGCTTGCCTCGCGATCACCACGACGGTGTTCCCGGTGACGATGATGGGTGCAACGACGCTGACCAAACCGAGCAGACTTGACGAGGTGGGTGCGACTGCCGCCACCACACCAGTTGGTTCGGGAAGTGAGAAGTCAAAGTAAGGCCCGGCCACCGGGTTCGCAGAACCGACTACCTGCGTGAATTTGTCCGCCCAGCCCGCGTACCAGACGAGCCGATCGATTGCCGCATCAACCTGGGCGGCCGCATTGGCTGCTCCCTCGGCATCACTGATTTCTTCGATGAACTGGCTCCGACGTCCTTCCATGACTTCGGCTACGCGGTAGAGGATCTGACCACGGTTGTAGGCCGTTGCCTTGGTCCATCCGGCCACCGCATTACGCGCCGCAATCACCGCGTCACGGGCGTCCTTACGTGAGGCTTGGGCTGCATTGGCCAGGAACTCACCGTCCGTAGTGGTGATTGGGTAACTACGGCCCGACTCACTGCGCGGAAATGCCCCACCGATGTAGAGCTTCAGGGTCTTTCGAACAGAGATCCGATCAGCGGTCATGACACACGCTCCAGATATCCGGCAAGACCCTGTCGACCACCTTCGCGACCGAAACCTGATTCCTTGAAGCCACCGAAGGGGCTGGTCGGATCGAACCGGTTGTAGGTATTCGCCCACACCACTCCGGCCCGTAGTCGGTTTGCCATCCAGAGGATTCGGCTCCCCTTCTCTGTCCAGATTCCGGCGCTGAGTCCGTAGGGCGTGTTGTTCGCCTTTTCAATCGCTTCATCGGGGGTGCGGAAGGTGAGCACCGAAAGCACCGGCCCGAAGATCTCCTCCCGAGCGATGCGATGAGCCTGGGTTACCGAGGTGAACAGTGTTGGCGGGAACCACCAGCCACGTTCGGGGATCTGACAGGGCGCCGACCAGCGTTCAGCGCCCTCGTCCTCGCCTGCCTTGACTAGGGCATCAATGCGCGACCATTGCTCGGCAGAGTTGATGGCACCGATATCGGTGTTCTTGTCCATCGGATCGCCTAGTCGCAACGTGCCCAACCGTCGCTTCAGTGCGTCAATCACCGCTTCAGCGGTGGATTCCTGCAGGAGGAGTCGTGACCCGGCACAGCACACATGGCCTTGGTTGAAGAAGATCCCATTGACGATCCCCTCCACCGCCTGGTCAATAGGGGCATCGTCGAAGATGATGTTCGCTGCCTTGCCGCCCAGTTCCAGAGTGAGCTTCTTGTTGGTTCCGGCGACAGCGCGCTGGATGGCCTTGCCAACTTCGGTCGAACCGGTGAATGCGACCTTGTTCACGTCGGGGTGTTCGACCAGGGCACGCCCCGTCGTTCCGTCACCAGTGAGGATGTTCACCACCCCGGGCGGCAGGTCAGCCTGCTGGCAGATATCCGCGAATGCCAGGGCGGTTAACGGCGTGGTTTCCGCGGGCTTCAGCACGACCGTATTGCCACAGGCCAAAGCCGGGGCGATCTTCCAGGCGAGCATCAAGAGCGGGAAATTCCAGGGAATGATCTGTGCGGCCACGCCGAGTGGCCGTGGGTTGGCGCCCAGACCTGCGTACGCCAACTTGTCGGCCCAGCCCGCGTGGTAGAAGAAATGGGCGGCAACGAGCGGAAGATCGACATCACGGGACTCGCGGATCGGCTTGCCGTTATCGAGGGTCTCTAGGACGGCGAGCTCACGGGAGCGCTCCTGAATGATTCGTGCGATCCGGAACAGGTACTTCGCTCGATCCCGGCCGGACATGGGACCCCAGACCTGCTGGAACGCGGTGCGTGCCGCGGCAACTGCACGGTCCACGTCTGCCGGACCGGCCTGACTGATCTCGCTCAGTACCTCTTCGGTGGCGGGATTGATGGTCTTAAACCGGGTGCCATCTATCGGGTCAACGAACGTGCCATTGATGAACAACCCATAGGACGTGGCAATGGACACAACGGCACGCGATTCCGGTGCGGGGGCGTACTCGAAGGGATCACGTGCGCTCGACCCGTCAGTCGGGCTACCAACAGTCACAGTGGCTCCTAGTCGATGGTCACGTAGTCGGGACCGGAGTAGTGGCCGGTGGCCATCCGTTGACGCTGCAAGAGAAGGTCGTTCAGCAGAGTGCTCGCTCCAAAACGGAAATAGTCGGGATCCAACCACTCGGGCCCGGCAGTTTCCTTGACTAGGACTAGGTACTTGATGGCGTCTTTGGCTGTGCGAATGCCACCAGCCGCCTTCACGCCAACCCGCCGACCCGTGATCAACCAGTAGTCCCGCACGGCTTCCAACATCACCAGGGTGACCGGGGGCGTGGCGGCGGGCGTCACCTTTCCCGTTGAGGTCTTGATTACGTCAGCCCCAGCCAGCATGGCCAACCAACTGGCGCGACGGACATTGTCGAGAGTCTTCAGTTCACCGGTTTCCAGAATCACCTTCAGATGGGCTGGACCACATGCCTGCTTGACCGCGACGATCTCTTCGAAGACTTTGGCGACGTTGCCGGCGTGGAACGCTCCGCGATCAATCACCATGTCGATTTCATCCGCGCCGTCGGCAACTGCCTGTGCGGTATCAAGGAGCTTCACGTCCAGTCTTGCGCGGCCACTGGGGAAGGCGGTAGCAACCGATGCGACGTGGAGAGCAGTACCGACCGCGTCGCGCGCGGTGCGAACCAGGTCTGGGTACACGCACACCGCAGCAACGCTCGGGGTGGTTGGGTCTGTGGGATCCGGGCGCAGGGCTTTTGCGCAGAGGGCGCGGACCTTCCCGGGGGTGTCCATACCCTCCAGGGTGGTCAGGTCGACCATGCGAATAGCCATATCCAGTGCCCACCGCTTGGCATCCGCCTTGATTGAGCGGGTACCCAGGCTTGCGGCCCGTGCCTCGGCGCCAACCTGGTCCACTCCGGGGAGTCCGTGCAGGAAGGAAGCGATCTCGGCGGGGCCCACCGCCTGGAGTACCTGGCCTGAGGGACCTGCTCCAGGGACATGAACGGTCGAACTCGAGCCGGACTGCAGGAGTGCCACGCCGCCACTGTAGCCAGGCGGAAGGTTCACCACGTTTCCAGTCGAGTGCGGATATCCACTCGTAACTGGTCCAGTTGCTGCTCCGCGCTCTGACGCGCCTGGGCCAGGGCTATCCCGGGCGGCTGGCCTTCAACAAGCGGCTGAACGACCTGGAGATAGCACTTGACCTTCGGTTCAGTGCCGGATGGACGAATGACCACGCGGCTACCCGATCCAAGATCGCAGACCAGCCCATCGGTCGGCGGCAGTGATCCCCACCCTTGGGCGAGATCGACCACCTGCTGAACTGGAATGTTGCCGAGTTGCGTTGGGGGTGTCCTGCGCCAGGCATCCATGATCGCCTGAATCCGGGTCGTGTCCTGGAGGCGGATCGAAACCTGAGCGGTGAGGTACACCCCATGCTCGAGGGCGACCTCATCGAGGACGTCGAGCAGTGTTCGCTGCTGGTCGCGCAGGCTGGCGGCGCAGGCGAGGACGGTCAGGGCCGCCGCGATGCCGTCTTTATCTCGCACAACAGTTGGCTGGGTGCAGTAGCCCAGGGCCTCTTCGTAGCCAAAGCGCAGGTCGGGTACGCGTCCGATCCACTTGAAACCGGTCAGTGTGCGTTCGTAGCCAAGCCCTGCAGCGCTGGCAATGCGTTCCAGGAGTGTGCTGCTGACCAGCGACTGTGCCAGGACCGAGCCGGGGTTCTTCGATGAGGGGTCTGCTCGGGTCTGCACGGACCACCACCCCAGGATCGTCCCCAACTCATCTCCGCTGAGCATTCGCCAGTGCTCCTGCGTTGGCACAGCAACAGCACAGCGATCGGCATCCGGGTCATGTGCGATGACGAGGTCCGGTCGCGGTGTTGTCGATTCGGCAAGTGCCAGGGCCAGATCCATGGCGCCGGCCTCCTCAGGATTTGGGAAGACCACGGTAGGAAAGTCTGGATCCGGTGCGAACTGCTCGAAGACGTTGATGGGTGCAGGCAACCCGCACTGCTGCATCGCACGCGCGAAGAGTTCACCACCCACACCGTGCAGCGGTGTGTAGACGCAGCTGACCGAGGTTGAACTGGGCCGCTCCAGGTTGGTGATGACGGCATCGAGATAGGCCTGCGCGATGTCGTCGCCAAGAGTCACCCAGTCATCACCGGACGGTAGCTCCGTGACCGGCAGGGCACTCACGTGATGAATGGCTGCAGCGATGTGGGTATCCACGGGCGGGACGATCTGACAGCCGTCCCCGAGGTACACCTTGTATCCGTTGTCCTGAGCGGGATTGTGGCTGGCAGTGACCATGACGCCAGCAGCGCAACCCAGGTAGCGAATGGCAAAAGCCAGGACAGGTGTTGGCAGAGCCTTAGGCAGCAGCAGGGTGGTAAGTCCTGCCCCCGCCAGAACCTGTGCTGTGGCCTGCGCGAATGCATCGGACTGGTGGCGGGCGTCGAACCCGATCACCACCGAGCACCCTCGCGGGTGCTGCTCACGCAGGTAGGCGGCAAGTCCTGCGGCGGCACGCATGACGACGACGCGGTTCATCCGCGCTGGCCCAGGACCCATCGGGGCACGCAGTCCAGCGGTGCCAAAGGTCAACTCCCCAGCGAATGCCGCCTGCAGTTCGTGAGTGGCGTCCTCATTCCCAGCCAGCGCCGAGGTGAGCAACTGCTCAAGGTTCGCCCTGGTGTACGCATCAGGGTCAGCCGCTGCCCATGCACGGGCGCGCTCGGCCAACTGAGCGTCAAGCATCGGCTCAGGACAACTGCGACTGGGCAGGAAGTGCACGAATCACCGAGGCCAGCAGTGCCCCCATCCGCGCAGCGGCTTCCTGGCCTGCCGCCAAGACTTCCTCGTGGTTGAGCGGGTCACCGGTCATCCCGGCAGCCAGATTCGTCACCAGTGACATGCCGAGGATCTCCATGCCCAACGACCGCGCAACGATGGCTTCGAGTGCGGTACTCATGCCGACCAGACTTCCACCGATCGCGCGGACCATCGCAATTTCGGCGGGTGTTTCGAACATCGGCCCACGGAACTGTACGTAAACCCCTTCGGAGAGGCCAGGCTCGATGCTTCGGCATAGAGCGCGCAGACGCGAGGAGTACAGATCGGTGATATCCACGAAGTGCGCTCCATGTAATGGTGATGCGCCCGTGAAATTAATGTGGTCGCTGATGAGCACCGGTGTTCCGGGAGTCCACGTTGGATCCAGGCCGCCGCAGCCATTGGTCAGGATCACCGTCTGACAACCGGCAGCCGCGCTGGTGCGCACCGCATGGGTAACCGCATCAACGCCACGCTCCTCGTACAGGTGCGTGCGGCCGAGGAAGACGAGCACCGGTCGTCCGTCAGCATCAATGCTGCGAACCCGGCCAGCATGACCCTCAACTACCGGCGGGCTGAAGTGCGGCAGGTCCGTGACAGCCAGATCGCTGATGGTGGTGCCGAGGAGATCGGCTGCCGGCACCCAACCGGAGCCGAGAACTACGGCGATCTGATGGCGCGCGACACCGGTACGTTCGGCCAATACTGCAGCGGCCTGGTCAGCGTGCTCCCGGGCCTGCGCCTCACTTGGATGCATCGGATGAATCTAGCGACCTGGTTCAGGGCTCGGTTACGTGCAGCCGGCGAGCAGCCTCAGCCAGCGAACCGGAAAGACTCGGGTACACCGTGAAGGTGGCGGCAAGTTGATCGGCTGTCAGTCGCTGCTGGACAGCCAGGGTTAGCGGGTGAATGAGTTCACTGGCATGCGGGCTAACGACCACAGCGCCGGCGATGATGCGAGTCTGTGTGCGGCAGAAGAGCTTGACGAACCCGTCTTCGATTCCTTCCATCTTGGCCCGGGCATTCGAAGCTAGGGGAAGCAGGACGCACTCGCCGAGGAATTCGCCGGCATCCAGGTCGCGCTGTGTGACACCGACCGTGGCGATCTCCGGCTCGGTGAACACCGTGCTGCTCACCACGTCCAATTCCAGGGGACTCACCGCACCACCGAGTGCATGTCGCATCGATATCCGACCCTGCATGGCAGCAACCGAAGCCAGCATGAGTACACCCGTACAGTCGCCAGCCGCATACACCCCGGGGGTGGTCGTTCTGGAGACTCGATCCACCACGATGAATCCGCGCTCATCGACCTCTACGCCGGCCTGCCCAAGGCCTAGATCCTCGGTGTTCGGTTCTGAGCCCACAGCCATCAGCACATGTGAGCCCTCAATCTGCCGGCCGTCGGCCAACGTGACCTGTACGCCGTCCAGGGTCGCCTGGGCACTGGTGGCCCTGGATCGACCGAGAACCTCGACTCCAGCTCGATGGAACACGTCTTCAATCACCTGCGCTGCGTCAGCGTCCTCACCGGGTAACACTCGGTCGCGTGATGACACCAGAACGACGTCACTGCCCAAGGCGTGATAGGCGCCCGCGAATTCGGCACCGGTGACGCCAGATCCGATGACGATGAGGCGTTGCGGTAGCTCGGGCAGTGACCACAGTTGTGGCCAACTGAGGATGCGTTTGCCATCGGGTCGTGCATGTTCGAGTTGTCGTGGTCGAGCACCGGTGGCGATCAGGATGGCGCTGGCAGCAAGCACCTGCTGATCGCCGTCGGCCCTGGTGACCTCGACCTGACCTGCTGCGCCAAGGCGGCCAACACCGGCGATCAGGGTGATGCCCTCACGCTCCAAGTTGGCGCTGATATCCAGGCTCTGGGCGCGAGCCAGGGCGGTGATCCGATCATTACTGGCCGCTAGATCGATGGGCTGACGATGTTGATTGGCCACCGCGATCAGTGCCTTACTCGGCACGCAGTCGGTCAGCACGGCGGCCCCGCCCAGTGGTTCCCGATGCACCAGGACGACATCGGCACCCAGCTGTCGTGCGACAAGGGCTGCCTCATAGCCACCGGGGCCCCCACCGATGATGACCACTGGATCACCGGGCCGGGCCACGTGGTGATTCTTCCGCATTGTTGGACCCATGATCGACCCGGATATGCCTACGCTGACCGTCATGGCCTTGTACGCCGCCTATGGGACCAACCTGGATCCGCACCGCATGGCGCAACGCGCCCCCGCATCGCCGGTTTTTTCCAGTGGCTGGCTTGTGGGCTGGCGACTGACGTTCGGCGGTGCAGATCTGGGCTTCGACGGGGCCCTGGCGACAGTTGTCGAGGATCCCCTGGAGCAGGTGTTCGTCGTGTTATACGACGTGCCGGAAATCGACGAGTCGGCACTTGATGTATGGGAAGGCATTGAGTCGGGCCTTTGGCGAAAGATCCGGGTGCGCATCCAGGCGATGGATCGCGATCATCTGGCTTGGCTTTACGTCCTGGACGCGTACGAGGGCGGCCTGCCGTCGGCGATGTACCTCAGCGACTTAGCCGATGCGGCTCGTGCTGGCGGGGCGCCGGATGACTATGTGCGACGGATTCTGCGGCACACGACCAGTTGATTAACCCTGCGGTCAGCTGCTCTTCGGTTTGCCACGACCGGTTCGACGTGCTCGACCTGGACTTCGACTGGGTTCACCGTCACTGAAATTCCCCCCACCGACCTTGCCGCTCGCGAAGTCACCGGTGGGCTGAGCTGGTTGGCGAAGCTTGGCTGCCTTGCTGGGAGTGGCAGTGGCAGTGGCAGTGGCAGTGAGAGTGGCAGTTGCAGTTGCAGTAGTGGATGCCACCTCGACGATCAGCGTGGTGCCAGCGAAGAGTGCGTCGAAATCCTTCGGAAAGTACCCCCGTGCGTAGCCCTGGAATGCCGGGCCAGCCTGCCAGTACGACTGAGAGCCGCCCTTGGCACGCACTTCGCGGGCGCGTGGTGAGGCGCCGGACTTCACCAGCGGGAGGCAGGTGGCGCAGGCCGGAACTGATCGCGCTGCCAGCCCAGGGGGAGACCAGGTTGCGGTGCCAGTACTGCTGCCATGACGCGGATCGATGAAGCAGGGAACCTTGCGCGCCGGTGCCCGTGACGTTGTCGCACAGGCCAGGGCATAACGACCTTCATCGAGGGCAGTGGTGACCTGCGCGGCGGATGCGGTCGAGGTCATGTCATCTGCTGCGGTGCGGGCCCGCTCGTAGGCATTCAGGGCTCGGTCTGCAGCTTCACGTGCACTGTCGGATGAGCTGGTGTCCAGCGCCGCAACCTGAGTGCCCAGGTCAGTGAGTTCCTCGTCCAGGGCCGCACGAACTGCCGCCAGGTCATTGCCCCGCCTACGGCGCCCGGCAATCACGAGCGCCACGATGCCACCGACAACGCCCAAGCCCAGGAGCCAGAAGAGTATTCGTCCGAGGACACTTCCCTCAGTTGGCTCATCAGCGGTGGTGCTGGTCTCAGTACTGGTTTGCATCGAGATGAGATCGATGAAGGCACTGAGGACTGCAACAACGCCCTCGGACTGTTGTGCGCGGAAAGCCTGGGTGGCCGCATCGGCAGCATTCCCGGAATCTGAGGCGGCGCGGAACTCTTCGCCTACGAGCACGGCGTAGGTACCGCTGAGGCCAACTGCCTCACGAAGTGCACCCAGTACCTCGTCGGCGTTTCCGGCACTTGCTGGCAGGACCGCGATGAAAATCGGTGAGTCGCTTCCCGCTATTTCATCGGTGAGCTGCTGAATCTCGCTCGGTGACAGCGCGAACTCGGCTTTCGGACTGCTACTGATGCTGGCGCCCGCCAGCAGTTCGGCGGCGGCTTGGTCGACGTCGGTCGTGGCCTTCGCCGGGTTCGCCACGCCCATGAGTGCACAACCTGCGACGAGCGCGGCGATGAGCAGCCGCGCACCGGAGGTTGTTGCGGGCATCAGGTTGGATCCGCGATCTCGCAGAGCACCGTGCCGCTGGTGACCGTGCTGCCGGCTTCGGCCTGTAATCCGGTCACCACCCCGGCCTTGTGGGCGGTGATCGGCTGCTCCATCTTCATGGCCTCCAGCACAACGATGAGGTCACCGGGTTGAACCTGCTGGCCTTCGGTCACCTCGACCTTGACGATGGTGCCCTGCATGGGTGCGGTGATGGCGTTACCCGACGCAACCGCGCCGGCCTTCTTACCGGAACGTTTGCGTCCAGGTGCACTGGCGGTGGTCGGTGCTCCCGTGCCGTTCGACTACTTCCTGCGCCATCAGAAATTCCTGACCCGCAATGACAGCGTCATCATTGCGATGATCGCCCCGCACGCCAACACCGAGCGGAGCGCCGCGCTGGGCGACGGCGCGGCCGCCCCCGATTACGGGCCCCATGCTGAAGCCGACTGGCCGAATCCCGACAAAGGGCAGGCCGCGATGATCACGCGGCTCGACGGCTACGTCGG
>CAZKFI010000001.1:92859-104859 GCA_964551975.1 uncultured Bifidobacteriaceae bacterium
GTTTGCGTCCGGGCGCACTGGCGGTGGTTGGTGCTCCCGCAGTCGCACCGAAGCCGGCGGGCACGCTGACCTCCAAGCGCTTACCGGCGACCTCCACAACGATGCTCTGCCGGGGTGCCGGCTCGTCGGCGGCGGCCGCATCGGTATACGCAGGGATGGTGTTGTCGAATTCCGTCTCAATCCAGCGGGTATGCACGCTGAAGGGTTGATTCTCTTGGGTTGGCGCGAATGCCGGATCGCGCACCACGACTCGGTGGAACGGCAGGGCAGTTGCCAGGCCTTCGACGACGAACTCATCGAGGGCGCGTCGGGAGCGATCCAAGGCCTCCTGGCGGTTACGACCGGTCACGATCAACTTCGCCAGCAGTGAGTCGAAGTTTCCGCCAATGGCATCCCCGGCTTGGAACCCTGAGTCGACACGCACCCCTGGTCCACTGGGTGGCTTCCAGACAGTGACCATGCCAGGCGCCGGCAGGAAGCCGCGACCTGGATCCTCGCCGTTGATGCGAAATTCAATGGAGTGACCACGCAGTGTGGGGTCGGGGTAGTCGATCAACCCACCTTCAGCAATCCTGAACTGCTCGCGGACGAGATCAAGTCCGGCAACTTCCTCACTCACCGGATGCTCGACCTGAAGCCGGGTGTTCACCTCAAGGAAGGAGATGGTTCCGTCGGTTCCCACAAGGAACTCGCAGGTGCCGGCGTTGACATAGCCCGCCTCGCGCATGATGGCCTTGGAGGAGCGATACAACTCGTCGATCTGTGCGTCCGAGAGGAAGGGCGCGGGTGCCTCCTCGACGAGCTTCTGGTGTCGGCGCTGCAGCGAGCAGTCACGAGTGGAGACCACGACGACATTGCCGGCAGTATCGGCGAGGCATTGGGTCTCCACATGGCGGGGACGGTCGAGGTAGCGCTCAACGAAGCATTCACCGCGACCGAAGGCGGCAACTGCCTCGCGCACCGCTGAGTCGTAGAGCTCGGGAATCTCCTCGAGGGTTCGTGCAACCTTCAATCCCCTGCCGCCGCCACCGAACGCGGCCTTGATTGCTACCGGCAGTCCGTGTTCCTTAGCGAAGGCGACGACCTCGTCGGCACCGCTCACCGGATCAGGAGTACCGGCCACCTGAGGAGCACCGGCACGCTGCGCGATGTGGCGTGCAGACACTTTGTCCCCGAGTGCCTTGATGGCTGCCGGCGGTGGACCGATCCAGGTGAGGCCCGCATCGATGACTGCTTGGGCGAAATCTGCGTTCTCCGAAAGGAACCCGTAGCCGGGATGGACGGCATCCGCACCGCTATCCGCGGCAGCCTTGAGCACCTTGGCGATGTCCAGGTAGGACTCCGCGGCGGTACTGCCGCCGAGCGCGAAGGCCTGGTCTGCCATAAGGACGTGCAGGGCGTCGCGATCTGGATCGGCGTAGATCGCCACTGATTCCTTGCCGGCGTCCCGGCAGGCCCGAATCACCCGAATGGCGATCTCTCCGCGATTGGCGATCAGGATCCGCTGCATGGGGGCTGAGCCTAATCGGACCCGCTCAACCCAGGGCAGGAGGCGTTGAGCCCCTCCAGAGACTGGTCCAGGTGAAACCCAACTGGACCAGCAGTGCCCGCAGCGTCGGCAGTGACAGGCCGATGACGTTCGAGGGATCCCCTTCGATTCCTGCCACGAAGGCACCACCCAGGGCATCGAGGGTGAATCCACCCGCAACCTGCAGTGGTTCGCCGGTGGCGAGGTAGGCGTCCATCTCCTCCTCGGTGAGGCGACTCATGTGGACCACGGTGTTGGCGACGGCGCCAACGGCCTGATCGCGGTAGATGACCCAGTGGCCGGTTCGCAGCACTGGACTGCGATCGAACATCTGCTGCCAACGCTCCCGGGCCTGCTGCGGCGATGACGGCTTACTGAATGCCTGCCCATCCACGTCCAGGACTGAGTCGCAGCCGACGATGATCTGGTGAGACTGTTCAGGGTAGTTGCGGGCAACCTGCTCTGCCTTCGCGCGCGCGAGCGCCAAACAGAGTTCAGCCGGTGTGGCCTCGGGCATCGCAGCCTCGATGGCCTCCTCGTCTACTCCGCTGACCAGCACGATCGGTTCGATGCCGGCATTGCGTAATACCTGCAGTCGGGCGGGGGATTGCGAGGCGAGAACTAGACGTGGTGCAACAGTGATCATGGGTGTATCGGAAGCCAATCAGCGAGGCATCATCGAACCGCGCCAGGCATCAGGTCCAGGTCGCTGTGGTGGACGGATCATCCGTGAGCGCCGTGCCCAGAGATTGAGCGGCCCGGTAGTTGCCTTGGGAGAGGCACTCGAGCCGGCGCTGGCCACGAGCGCAATGATCACGGCAAGTTCCTCTGGGGTCGGCGAACCATGCTCGACTCGGATCGTCATCGCAAAGACCTCACCATCTGCTTTCGAACTCGTGATGCGATGAGTGGCTCAAAAGGGGGATTTCAAAGGGGGATATTGCCATGCTTGCGCGGCGGACGAGTTGCACGCTTGTTACGCAGGGTGCGTAGGGCACGAATCATCATCGTGCGTGTTTCGTGCGGGAAGATCACCCGATCGATGTAGCCACGTTCCGCCGCGATGTAAGGATTCGCCAGCGTGTCCTGATACTCGTCAATGCGGGCCTTACGTTCCGCTTCCGCATCGGTCGCACTGGCAATCTCCTTGCGGTACAGGATGTTCACCGCACCCTGCGCGCCCATAACAGCGATCTCCGCAGTAGGCCAAGCAAGGTTGATATCTGCTCCGAGGTGCTTGGATCCCATCACGTCATAGGCGCCGCCGTAGGCCTTGCGGGTGATGACCGTGACCATTGGCACGGTCGCTTCGGCGTAGGCGTAGATCAGCTTGGCACCGCGCCGGATGATGCCCTCCCACTCCTGGCCGGTGCCGGGGAGGAAGCCGGGCACGTCAACGAAGGTCAGTACCGGAATGTTGAATGCATCGCAGGTGCGTACGAATCGTGCGGCCTTCTCGGACGCGGCAATGTCCAAGGTGCCTGCGAACTGCATCGGCTGGTTGGCAACGATGCCCACGGAGCGGCCTTCGACTCGCCCAAAGCCGCAGATGATGTTCGGCGCGAAGAGCGGCTGGGTCTCCAAGAACTCCGCGTCATCAAGCACATGTTCGATCACAGTGTGCATGTCGTACGGCTGATTCGGGGAGTCTGGGATCAACGTGTCCAGCTCGCGATCCTCGTCGGTGATCTCCATGTCGACGACCGCATCGAAGCTCGGTGCATCTTCCAGGTTGTTGCTGGGCAGGTATGAGAGCAGTGCGCGGATGTAGTCCATCGCATCCTGCTCATCGTTGGCCATGTAGTGCGCAACGCCGGAACGAGAGTTGTGGGTGCGCGCACCGCCGAGCTCCTCGAACTCGACGTCCTCGCCGGTGACGGTCTTGATTACGTCGGGACCGGTGATGAACATGTGGGAGGTCTTGTCGACCATGACGATGAAGTCGGTGATAGCGGGCGAATAGACGGCCCCGCCAGCACAGGGGCCCATGATGACTGAGATCTGTGGGATGACCCCGGAGGCCTGCACATTCCGGTAGAAGATCTCGCCGTACATGCCGAGCGAGACCACACCCTCCTGGATTCGGGCGCCGCCGGAGTCGTTGAGGCCAATGACGGGGCAGCCGATCTTCATTGCCAGGTCCATCACCTTGACGATCTTCTCGCCGAAGACTTCGCCGAGGGAGCCGCCGAAGACGGTGAAGTCCTGGGCGAAGACGCAGACCGCGCGGCCGTCGATGGTCCCGTAGCCGGTGACCACACCATCGCCGTATGGTCGATTCTGGTCGAGGCCAAAGTTCGTCGAGCGATGGCGCACTAGGCCGTCGAGTTCCTGGAACGAGCCTTCATCCAGTAGTGCCTCAATGCGCTCAAGAGCTGTCTGCTTGCCCTTGGCATGCTGCTTGTCTACGGCTGCTGCATTGCGATGGTGACTGTCGGCAAGGTGCTCAGCCAGGACACGGGCTTTCCCTGCGGTTGTGCGCCGCTGGCTCGCTGCCTGTGGGTCGTTCTGGGTCACCTGGTACTCCACTCACGCCGGCCCGCAGTCCATGACCGTTCGTCAAGACTCTTTCCGCGTACCTTATCCGCGTGGTGTCTGACCCTGCGGTACGCGACCGGGCAGGTTCGCTGGGCGACTGGTCTCGGTCACCGCTTGACCAGCAGGTGATCACCGCGGCCTTGCAGCAGCACTGCCCGGATTGGCCGACACCGATACTGAAGTCCTCTGTTGCATCAACATTCATTGCCGCCGCCGAACTTGCTGCAGCGGACGCACCAGAGGGGAGCGCCGTTGTTGCGGAGGAGCAGACTGCCGGACGCGGACGCCAGGGGCGCTCATGGTCCAGTCCCGAGGGGGCTGGACTGTGGCTCACTGTCATCATCGATGTCGCATCCCCTGAGCGCACTCTGCTGCCGCTGGCCGCAGGTTTGGCCGTGCAGCAGGTCGTGCAAGGAGTGCTGCCGGATCCCCTGCTCGCACAGGTGAAGTGGCCCAACGATGTCGTGGTGGCCGCGGGCAAAGAGCCCGCGACACCGGCGCTGGGCAAGATCGCCGGCATCCTGGTGGAGGTTCGAGGAGAACGCTGCCTGGTCGGGGTGGGCTTGAACGTGAGCCTCACACAAGAGGAACTGCCAGCGGGAGTCGAGGCCACCTCCCTGCGCCTCACTCAAGCGCGGGTCACGCCTCGGGAAGACCTCCTCGCCGAACTCCTGGCGGCGCTACACGAACGCCTTGGGCAGGTTCGCCATGCCCCACACCTGCTGCTGGCCGACTACCGGGCGGCGAGTGCCACGCTGGGGCGTGAGGTTGAGGTCACGCTTCCGGGGCAGCGTCGGATTCTGGGCCGGGCGGTCGATATCGACGACGGAGGCGGCCTGGTCGTGGAAGATTCAGACGGAAATCGGCAATTGGTGACCGCGGGGGATGTCATCCATGCAACGATCTGACCATGGGATACCCAAAGAACCTCCTCACTGACGGCGAGACCATTGCCATCGAGCTCAAGCCGCACTGGCGGGCCCTGTTCTTCCCCCTGTTCATCCTGGTCGTCGTGGTGGCAGTGGGCATCTTCCTGTTCATCATCACGCCGGTACCGATCGTGCAGATGATCCTGGGCGCAATCGGCCTGGTGATCCTGGTGTGGTTCGTACTGTTCCCGTTCATGCGCTGGCTCACGACGCAGTACGTGTTCACCTCACGGCGCATCATCCTTCGTGAAGGCCTGCTGACCAAGAAGGGCCGTGACATTCCGCTGTCCAAGGTGAACGGCATCTCACATGAGACACCTTTCCTGGGCCGCATCCTCAACTACGGCGCTCTGCAGATCGAGTCAGCCAACGAGGATGGTGCCGTGTACATCGCTGATGTGCCGAACGTCGAGGAGATCCAGCGCGAGATCTACGTGCTCATGGAGAACAACGACGCTCGTCGCACCGGCAACGACTGAGTCTTCACCGAGGTCTTTGGACCACGATTAACTCGGTCTGTGCGGTATTCATGAAGTTCGTACGTTGGCCTCATGCTGATCAGGCCTGAACCGGCTGCTGCCGCGCCCGCCGACGGTGCGCCCATTGTGGGCATGATCGGCGGCGGGCAGCTGGCGCGCATGACGGCGGCTGCGGCTGAAGCACTTGGCATCGGCTTTCGGGTACTGGTCAGCTCCGCCGACGAACCCGCCGCGCAGATTGTTCGTGACACCTGGATTGGCAGCCATCTGGATCCGGCTGCTGTCGGTGCCTTCAGTTCTGGTTGCGCAGTTGTCACCTTTGATCACGAGCATGTCCCCGCGGACTGTCTCGCGGCGGCCGCCGCAGCGGGCGCTGAGGTTCGACCTGGGCCGGCAGCCCTGGCCTTGGCTCAGGACAAGGCCGTGATGCGTCAACAGTTGACCGCTTTGGGTCATCCCTGTCCGCGCTGGACAGTGCTGGATGGGCCAGCTCGAGCCGGTGACTTCGTGGCCGAGGTCGGCTGGCCGATCATCGTCAAGACTTCGCGCGGCGGGTATGACGGACGCGGGGTTTGGCGTATTGACGATCCGGAGGCGTTGGATGCGCTGCTCGCTCAGGAATTGCCCAGCGGTGCGTGCTGGGTGCTCGAGGAGTGTGTGCCGTTCGAGCAAGAACTGTGTGCTCAGGTCGCCCGCAGTCCGTCCGGCCAGGCGGTGGCCTACCCCGTGGTGCGAACTCGCCAGGTTGACGGCATGTGCGCCGAGGTCATCGCACCAGCTCCCCATCTGCCAGAGGCCCTAGCCATGCAGGCCCAGCAGATCGCTCTGCGCATCGCAGGTGATCTCGACGTAGTGGGCATGCTGGCGGTGGAGATGTTCCAAACAGGCAACGAGTTGACCGTCAATGAACTTGCCATGCGTCCGCATAACTCTGGGCATTGGAGTATCGAGGGGGCAGTGACGAGCCAGTTCGAGAATCACCTCCGTGCGGTACTCGATCTTCCCCTCGGCGACCCTGCACCGCGGGCTCCTGCTGCGGTCATGGTCAACATCATCGGCACCGACGCCGAGCACCTCTACTCGGGCTATCGACACGTTCTTGCTCGTGATCCTCAGGTGAAGGTGCATCTGTACGGCAAGAGCGTGCGACCGGGGCGCAAGTTGGGGCACGTCACGCTCCTTGGCCTCGAGCCAACGCAACTGCTGGCACGCGCCCAGCATGCCGCGCACTACCTCTCCGGCATGATTGACGAGTGAGGAACAGCATGAGCACGACGGGTTGGGCAACTCGACTATGCGTAGGCCTGGCATGAACGCACGTGTTGCCATCTGTATGGGATCGGATTCCGATTGGCCCACCATGCAGACCGCGGCCGAAGCCCTCGATGAATTCAATATCGACTACCAGGTGCAGGTGCTCTCGGCCCATCGCATGCCCCATGAAATGGTGGAATTCGGCAGCACTGCTGCACAGCAGGGCATTCGCGTCATCATCGCCGGTGCAGGTGGTGCGGCACATCTGCCCGGCATGTTGGCTTCATTGACCCCACTTCCTGTGATCGGCGTCCCCGTACCGGTCGGGTCCCTGGATGGCATGGACGCGCTCCTTTCAATCGTCCAGATGCCAGCCGGGGTTCCGGTGGCCACTGTTGCCATTGGCAATGCGCGAAATGCCGGACTCCTCGCCGTGCGCATCTTGGCCGCTGGTGACGAAGCGCTGTGCGACGCGATGCTCGCCTTTCAACAACGGCTGAATGCCGAGGCAAAGGCGAAGGGCGAGCGACTCCTCAAGCAGATCTGAGCTGCTGGATCCGCTAGCGCAACGGGTGACGGCGCAGTTCGATCGCCGGACAGCGATCCATCACCATGTCCGCACCGGCGGCTCGCACGCGCCGCGCCGCCGCCTCGTCAATGACGTCCAGTTGAAACCAGACGGCACGAGCGCCTACGGCAACTGCCTCATCAGCGACGGCACCGGCAAGGTCGGAGCGCACAAAGACATCCACCACATCAGGTGCGCCCAGCGCGGCGGCTGCCTGCGTGATGGAGGAGTAGCCGTCGCTCCCGTGCACCGTGGGCGCGGAGGGGTGGATCGGCACAATCTGCTTGCCCTGGCTGGCAAGGACGGCAGCAACACGGTAGGCGGCTCGCTCGGTGTTCGTGCTGAGACCGACGATGAACCACAGTTGCGCGTGCTCCAGGATCGCATCGACCTGGGAGTCGCTGCCGTACAGGTCGCTGTCGCGGCCGATCTCAGGCAAGGGGTCTGCCGAGAGCTCGGTACGTCCAACCAGCTGATCGCCACCGTTGGGGATCCAGGGTGTTACGCGCGTCGATGCAGTGCCGAGTGCCGGTGCCCGGGATCGACCCCGGGTCCAACTCGCGATAGTCGCGCCATTCGGTGAGGTGCAGCACCAGTTCGGTATTGGTCAACGCAGTCAGTAGATCGGCTTCGTAAATCAGATTGGGGTAGACGCGAGCAGCGTTGGCCAAGGCCTTGGGATCGTGGACGACCACACGCGCCCCTGAGTTATGCAGGGTTGCAGCGACGTCGAGGGCAGGGGAGTCGCGCACGTCATCACTGTCGGGCTTGAACGCTGCGCCGAGGACGGTGACCGTGCGACCACCCAGTGACCCACCCAGTGCTGCGCGTGCCAGGTCAACGGTGTGAGCCCGCCTACGAAGGTTGATGCTGTCGACCTCACGGAGAAAGGTGAGGGCTTCCTCTGCCCCGAGTTCCCCGGCGCGCGCCATGAAAGCGCGAATGTCCTTGGGTAGGCAGCCGCCACCGAAACCTAGTCCGGCGGCCAGAAAGCGAGAGCCGATGCGCGGGTCGTACCCGATGGCCTGAGCCAACAGGGTCACGTCAGCTCCGGCTGCCTCGCACACCTCCGCCATCGCGTTGATGAAGGAGATCTTGGTCGCAAGGAACGAGTTCGCGGCGACCTTGACCAATTCCGCGGTGGCGAAATCCATCACCAGCAGCGGCACGCCCTGTTCAATCAGCGGCGCGTAGACGGTGCGGAGCAATTCCTCTGCACGCGTACTGCGCACGCCAATCACCAGTCGATCCGGTCGCAGCGTGTCGGCGACAGCGAACCCCTCGCGAAGGAATTCCGGATTCCAGGCGACCTCCACGTCCGGACCCGCGGCGGCGGCCAGACGGTTGGCAAGTTCGTCGGCGGTACCGACCGGAACCGTGGACTTGCCCACCACGAGAGCACCCGGCTGCAGATGGGGGGCGAGTGCATCAACCGAGCCCCGTACCTGGGAAAGGTCGGCGGCATTGGCTCCGGGAGTTTGCGGTGTGCCTACACAGATGAAGTGCACGTCAGCAGCGGCACCGGCCTCGGCGAAGGACGTTGTGAAGCTCAATCGTCCGGCCTGCAGGTTGCGCTGGAGGACCTCTTCCAGTTCGGGCTCGAAGAAGGGGACTGTCCCGGATTGCAGCCTGTCCACCTTGGCCTGGTCAACGTCCACCCCGATGACCTGGAAGCCGAGTTCGGCCATGCAGGCGGCGTGCGTGGCGCCGAGGTAGCCGGTGCCGATGACGGAGAGCCGTGGCAGGGCGCGTTCATGGGTTGACGATGCTGACACCGGGTAAGGGTAACGGGGTAACCCGTGCCTGGCGCCGCGCCCAACCGGATCCGGCTACGGTGCACGGGTGATCCTGGTACCCGCAGCGGCGCGGGTCCTGCGCCGCCGGCGGCTGCGGGTCCGAAACCGGGCCGATCTGGCCAGGCTTGCCCTGGCGTCGATTGGTGGCCCTCAGGTGCGTGGGGTCAGTGTGCTGGTCGCCGAGGAACCCCTGGTGCGAGGCTGGATGGGGCAGCCGCGCATTGCGGGTATTCGCGCCCTCGTACTGCGTCCCGCAGGTGGCGGTACTCGAGTCATCGTCGATCTCGACCAGGCCAACGATCTGGGCCTGGTGTTGGCAGCGGTACTGCGGCTAGTGCAGCCGACGGTTCCACTGGCGTTGGGAGCCCAACTCACGCTCGCCCCTGGCCTACCTCTCAGTGGGGCGGCGCTGATCCCGTTCGCCGATGCAGTCACGGACCGAGGGTCTGGCCCAAGCGGGCACCTGCGTCGCGATGATCTCGTCATCGGTCCCGGTTTAAACATCCAAACCTCAAGCATCCAAACTTCAAGCATCCAAACTTCAAGCGTTCAAACGCTGGATGGTGAAGTGCCGACGGGTACGAGCTATCGCGAGCTTTCGGCCAGCACATGGTTCGTCGACCCGGCGATCCACCGACCGATTGGTCGAGTGAGCCCGGTCAGGGAGCCGGTGAGCGCCACTATCTTGGACGCCGAGTCCAGCAGCCTGCGGGTTCGTCTGCCAGGGGGCAATCGGCAGCTTCAGGCACCACTTACTGCTGCCGACATCGCGGCATTGCTGGAGGTCGATGTTCTCCCCATTGAGCCAACCGCCCTCGCCGAGCCGCTGCGCTGGCAGCTGCAATCAAGTGGAGTGGTGTTGTCCACGCAGCCCGTGGGTGACCCGTTGGAGTTGCAGTCGCAGTCTGTTCTAGGACGCCGTGCGGCCCTGCAGCACTGGTCGCCTCAGGCCTGGTTGAATCGTTGGCCCACAGTCAGTGCAGTGATGCTCACCCACCGCACAGAGCACCTAGAACGCATTGCTGCGCAGCTCGGCGCCTTGCAGTACCCACGCTTGGAAATCATCCTTGCCCTGCATGGCTTGCAGATTTCGGACCCACTCGTTGGACAACTTCACGAGTTGGCCGGAAGATCCGGCGCCCATGTTCGGATGGTGTCGATTGATGGGTCATTAGTTTTCGGTGCCGCAATGCAGCAGGCTAGTCGGATGGCCGACGGTGAACTGCTCACCAAGGTCGATGACGATGACTGGTACGCACCCAGCCATATCTGGGATCTGGTCCTAGCGCGTAGCTACTCAGGTGCACAGGTCGTAGGCAAGGCGCTGGATTGGATCGCCCTGCAGGACTGCACCGTCTTTCGTCCGGTGTACCCCGCAGAGCGCTACGCCCTCTTCGTCGCCGGTGGAACGATGCTGATCTCGCAGGCCGACCTCCAGCAGGTTGGTGGCTGGCGTGATGTTCCCCGGTCGATTGATCGCGCACTCCTGCAACAGGTGCGCCAGGAAGGTGGCCTGGTCTATCGAACCCACGGACTTGGCTACATCTATTCCCGAGTTGGCGAAAGTCACACGGCGCGGGTGAGCGATGCCCACTTCATGAAAGAGGTAGCGCGGACCTGGCCAGGCATCATTCGGCACGAGTCCTTCGGCACTCAATGAGGTGGACGTCTTCCATGAGTCTTGATAGGCCATGAGCCAGCAGTTGCCCTCGGTATCGGTAGTCATGCCGGTGATCAACGAGGAGCGGCATCTGACCGCCGCCGTTGAGCGCATCCTCAGCCAGGACTACGCCGGGCGGTTGGAGGTCGTCATCGCGGTAGCCCCGTCCAGCGATCGAACGGCCGAGGTCGCGGCGGATCTTGCTGCAGGCGATCAACGTGTTCGCGTCGTCGAGAACCCCTCTGGTGCCACACCAGCGGGACTGAACGCCGCGATCAATGCGAGCACTGGCGACATCGTCGTGCGCGTGGACGGACATGCCATGGTGCCGGTCGACTACGTACGTACCGCTGTACGGGTATTGCAGGAGACGGGTGCTGACAATGTCGGCGGCGTAATGGCAGCGGAAGGTACGACGGATTTTGAGTGTGCGGTGGCGCGCGCCATGACCTCCCGGTTCGGCGTCGGTGGTGCGGCATTCCATGTCGGTGGCGAGGCTGGACCCGCACTCACCGTGTATCTGGGTTGCTTCCAGCGTTCGGCACTACAGCGCGTCGGTGGCTTCGATGAAACCATGGTGCGAGCGCAAGACTGGGAGTTGAACCTACGCATCCGACAGACCGGCGGAACCATCTGGTTCACCCCTGAACTGCAAGTCACCTACCGACCACGTGGCTCGCTGAGGGCCCTTGCCCGCCAGTACCACGATTACGGGAGGTGGCGGCGTGAGGTGGCGAACCGTCACCCGTCCACCCTGTCCTTGCGCTATCTGGCCGCACCGTTGGCGGTACTGGTGATGATCGCCGGCCTGTTGGGAGCATTCATCGGTGCCCTCCTTGGCTCGCCGCTAGCGCCGCTGGGCTTGGTGCCGGTCGGTGGGTACCTGCTTGCTGACCTGGCCGCCAGTCTGCTCGCCGCATTGACGCGACCACCTGCGCGACTGAAGGAAGCCCGCTGGCTGCCGTTGGTCTACCCGGCGATGCACATTCCCTGGGGACTGGGGTTTCTACGAGGTGCTCGATGAGCGGTTGGCTAGGCACAGCCCTACGACGTCGCAGGCCTCGCACAGGTCGATCCCTGCGCTGGTCCGTGGTGGTGAGTTCACCCCGTGGTGAAGCGGGTGAGCAGTGGGGGGATACCTGGTTCGGGCGTGACCTCGTCGAGGCGCTGCAGGTCGTAAAAGCGCTGCGGGTCGGACTGGATGACTTCGTCGAGCAGCGCGCTCGATTCTCGAAAGCTGGTGTAGAG
>CAZKFI010000001.1:104869-151732 GCA_964551975.1 uncultured Bifidobacteriaceae bacterium
GGTTCGGGCGTGACCTGGTTGAGGCGCTGCAGGAACGCAATCAGCAGGCCCGGCTCGTGCATCGCGGTGCCGCGAACTCAGCGGCACGCGATCAGGATGACGTGGTGCTCGTGCTGCGCGGTCTGACACCCGTGGTGCCGCGACCTGCGAACGAGTCTTCACCGACAGCAGGGCCAACAGTGCCAACAGGGCCAACAGGGCCAACAGGGCCAACAGTGCCAACAATGCCAATGATGCCAACAGAGCGAACAGCACGAGGAACGCGCTGGATGATGTGGGTGATCTCGCATCCGGCGGAGGTGACCGAAGACGAATTGACGTCGTACGACGCGGTCTTCGCAGCCAGCAACCATTGGAGTCGCGCCCAGCGCGGAGCAGTTGCCATCCACCCGCTCCTGCAGGCAACGAACCCGCGACGCTTCCGACCCCAGGCGGGGAAGGCGGATACCGGCGCATCCGTGCTGTTCGTAGGTTCCACTCGCGGCCAGTTTCGGCCGGTGGTGCGCGATGCCGTTACCTGCGGTGCGGATCTGAGTGTGTACGGAGTTGGCTGGGAAGGGCTGATCCCCGATCACCTTCATCGCGGAGTTCTCCTGGCAAATCCGGAACTGCCGAAGGCGTATGCCTCGGCTGGAGTCGTCCTCAACGACCACTGGCCGGATATGGCAGCCGAGGGCTTTCTTTCGAATCGACTCTTCGATGCCGTGGCCTGTGGTGCCAGAGTGATCTCGGACCAGGCAGCTGGCCTAGACGAGGTCTTCGGTGATGTCGTGCAGACCTACCTCACTCCTGATGAACTCTGCCCGATGGTGACCGGTGACTTTCGTAGTGTGTTTCCTGGACCGGCCGTGCGACGGGAAGCAGCAGAACGAATACGTGCCGAGCACAGTTTTGGAGCCAGAGCCGATCTGCTGATCGAAGTGGCGCAGGGTCTGTAGCAGCGGCGGGTGGAACCGGCAGGATGAGACCATGGTGAACGAGGAGCCGTGGCGTCCGGACGTCTCCGTCGTGTTGATTTCCTTCAACGACGCCAAGCGCCTGCCGCGTGCCCTGCGGTCACTGGCCGCGCAAACATTGCGCAATATCGAAATCATCGTTGTGGACGACGCCTCCACCGATGACACCGCGTCCGTAGTGGCGGCCGCAATGCAGCGTGATGCACGGATTCGCTATGTGCGGCTGGAACAGAACTCTGGTGGCTGCAGTGCCCCCCGTAACCGCGGGATAGCCGAGGCGCGTGGCACCTGGGTGATGTTCTGCGATTCCGACGATGTCTATGAGCGACATGCTGCGAAGAATCTGCTCTGGGCGGTCGAGGAAGCCGATGCGGATCTGGGCTGCGGTGTGGCCGATCGTGTGGATGTTCGAACAGGCAAGGTCAGGCGCTGGCATGCCGAGCTCCATGAGCCTGCTGTCTTGGACAGCATCATGGAGCGGCCGGAGCTCATCGCCGACACCATCAGTGTGAACAAGATCTACCGCAGGGCCTTTCTGGAGGCGCACAACCTCAGATTCCCGGAGGGTGTGCTCTACGAAGATCAACTCTTCACGATCGAGGCGTACGCACTTGCTCGGCGGATCGTCGTGTTGGAGCAAAGCGTGTATCGCTGGTACGTGGAGCGTCTCAGTGATGCTCCGTCGATCACGCAGCGTCGCACAGAGGCACGTAATGCCGCGAGCCGAGTGGCCGTCAATCGCCTGATTGATGCGCGGCTACGGGTGCTCGATCGACCCGAACTGCGACGGGTCAAGGATGCGAAATTCCTCCGTCATGACCTGTCGTTGCACCTGGCCTCGTTGCTGGACGCCGATGAACTCCAAGCGAGAGCCATCATGCGCGAGTTGGCCGAGTACGTCAGCGAACTCGACCTTACGAGCGTCGAGGATGTCCAAGCTCCCCTGCGCATTGCGGTGTATCACCTGCTCATCGGTGACCTTGCGGGCGTGCGAAGTGCCATGCGTTACCTGGCCTGGTCCGGCACGATTGATGGTCCCATTCGACCTGATGAAGAAGGTGACGTCTGGGCCTGTGAGCACCTCGCTGATGGCCCCATGTTCGGCGGTTTTCGGCCGCGTTGGTGGCTGGATGCCTCGGAACTCAACGTGGCAGCGATTGCTCCAGCCCAGCGCCCTTGGTGCCACCTCGTCGAGGAGCTGACCTGCAAGGGCAACCGGATGCGTGTTGCCGGCACAACGATCGATGCCTTCGGGGACCTGTCCTGGGTTATTGCCGCGCGGATGGTGTTCCTGGGTCCAGCAAACCGACCCATGTTGGAGATCCCACTCAGTTGGACTGAGACGGTTGTTGAGAACCGAAGCTGCTGGGCCTGGGCTGGCGACGCGCGGGTAACGGCAACCGCGGGAACCGTGCTGCCGGCAAGTGCCGCGGGCATGCTTGCACTCGCGCTGCGGTTCCGGACCCCAACCGGGGACGAATACGAAATTTCCCAGCCCGTTCATGTATCGATGACGAAAGTAACTGAGGCGATCATTCCGCGGTATGGATGGCCGCAACTGCCACCTGAACCTCCGGATGCGGTTCGGATAGGTCCTGCTCCGGCTGGCACGATCGCCTGGCAGGCGATCAGGCAACGCGATCCGATTCTGAGTGGACTGTGGTTGCGGCTTCGTCTGGGCCCCGGAGTTGTGCGCGGTGGACTGAAGTGGCTGCTACAGCGCGTGGCTCGACTACTGCCGACCACTGGCGCAGTGGTGCTGGCCTCCGGAGATGGGCGTCGGTTCGTGGGGCAGCCACGTGCTCTCAGCGAAGCCTGGCACGCATCGCATCCACGGCTGCGGCAGATCTGGATCCATAGCGGTGAGCCGGAGCGATTCCCCGCGTGGGCGCGACTCGTTGATCGACGGTCTCTTGCCTATCACTGGATCATGGCGCGATCCCGGTGGTGGGTTGACGACCGGGGTATCGCACTGAGTGTGCGCAAGGGGCGCGGGCAGCGTTACCTCCAGGCCTGGACGGGCACCCCGGTCCTGCGTGTGGGCAACGCTGATCCCACATGGGTCTGCACGCCCAAGGCGATTCGCGAACCGGCTCCGGCGTCTATTCGCCGCTGGAATGCACTGCTGGTTGCTTCTGCACAGGGTGACGACGACCTCGCCAATGCCCTGGGCTTCACCGGAGCGCGGGTGGGGCCGGGGTCGCCCTTCGCCCAGCAGGTCGCGGCTGGTGTCCCGCGAGGCCTACCCCCGGAGATGGTGGTGCCCGATGGTCGCCCCGTCATCCTGATTGCACCCACTCACCCGGATCTCATCGATGCTGGGATCGGCATCGAGCGGCTGGCCGAAGCGGTGGCTGGTAAGGCCGCCCTGCTCATCCGGCGTCCGGATGGTCGTCCGGTGCGGATGCCGTCAGCGCTGCGGCACACCGCGTTGGATATCAGTGGTTTCGACGATATGGCTCGCGTGATCGGTGGCTGCGACCTCTTCATCACCGATGCTGCCAACTGGGTGGTGGATGCTGCAGTTGCGGAACGACCCCTGATCATCGTCGACCCGCAAGATCTACCCGCTGGTGTCGAACCGTTGAGTCGCGTACCAGGGTTTAGTTGGGACCTTGCACAGGCCGGCCCTGTGGTTCGCGACCCTGATCAGCTCGTGGCGCTGGTTTCCGAGTGGCTGCTCAGGCGTGACGCCGCGTGGGTGGCGGAATTCAGTGAAGGACGCGCGAGGCTGGCTTCGCTAGCTGGGCCGTTGGACGCGGCGGTAAGCGAGGCTGCACTTGCAGTACTCCAGCGGCGCACTCGGTGACCGCGATGACGACTACCAGCCATCGCGTGGTCTTCATTGCCAACAACGTCGAGGAGTTGGGTGGTGCCCAGCGCGTAGTGCACACGCTCGCAGAGGGTTTATCCCAACGAGGACACGATGTGACGGTCGTCGGTGTCGTTCCGGCGACGGTGCCCCATGGTGCAGGGATGTCGTCGACAGCAACGACCTCTTACCGGCAGATCACCTTGCTGGCAGAACCGCTGCCTCCACCACTACCCGGTTCCGGTATGCGCACGCGGCTGGGGCGCGCGTTTCGCGCTCGGCAGGCAGTGCGCCAGCGCCTGCGCGATGAAGCCGTCACGGCGCTGGGTGCGGTACTGAACGCGGGTTCACCGGGGATTGTCGTATCAGCGCAGGTGTGGGCCATGGAGCATCTGCGTGAAGTTCCCAAGCGCCAGTTCGATCCTCGACAGTGGCGAATCATTGGGCAGTACCACGCCTCTTACCGTGCGGCAGCCACTGGGCGCGATCTGGTCAGACTCCAGCGTTCCTACGCCGAGGTAGATGTGGTGACGGCCCTATGCGATGAGGATCGGCGTGCCTTCATCGCGGCTGGACTACCGCACACGATCACCATGACCAACCCCGTTCCCTCGTGGCCGGCCCAGCCCGTGAAAAGCACGGCTCGTACGGTCGTGTTCTTGGGTCGATTAGCACCGGAGAAGGGCCCCAAGGTTCTCCTGGATGCCTGGGCGCGAATCGTGGACAGCCAGCCTGACTGGCAACTGCTGGTCTACGGAACCGGCCCTCAGGCTGACCAGGTGCGCGCACAGGCCGCACAACTGCCGCGCGTAAGGCTGATGGAGCCCGTCGATGATCCGCAGATGGCATTGGCCCAGGCCGAGATTCACGTCTTACCGTCGCTGAGTGAGGGATCACCGCTGGCCCTCGTTGAAGCCATGGCAAGCGGACTTGCCTGCGTTGCATCGGACTGCTCGGCAGGGGTACGTGATCTGGTTCAGCCTGGGCGTACCGGGGTACTGGCACGTGCGGGCGATGCCAGCAGCCTTGCTGGAGCACTCGCAACGGTTATGAGCGATGCGCCCCTACGCGAGCGACTCGGAGCATCGGCGCGCATTGCGGTCGAGAATCGACGCCTTGAGGTAACCCTGGATCGCTGGGAGGAACTCTTCGTGCAGGTGCTGCGCTAGCGACCCAGATGGGCGTTGGCGCGGGTGAGGTCTTCCTCGAAATCAACTTCCACCGCGAAGAACTCCGTGATGTCCAGCGGATAGACCTGCATCCCGTCGCGCTCGATTGCCAGCTCGATGCCCCGTTCGAAGTAATCGTTGTCAGCGCAGGCGGCAAGTCCGGCGATGAGGCTTTCTCGGTCGGTAGGAGCGACGTAGTTGATTCCGACTGCCTCACCAAGTGGTTGCGAGACCGACTTCGATAGTTGCGCGACATTGCCACGGTCGTCGACGGTGTACTTCACTTCCTCATCACCCACCGCTGCAGTGTTGACGCAGATGAAGGAGCGACCTTGAGCCATCATGTCCTTTGCGCGCTCAAGAACACCGGGGTCGAAGACGACATCCCCATTCATCCACAGCACACCGCCGGGAGGTGTCAGGCGTAACGCCTTGAGCAGACTGCGGTTGGTATTGGTCTGGTCATAGGACTCGTTATATGCATAGGCGACATCCGGAAACGCTTCCAGGATTAGTTCCAACTTGAAGCCCACGACAGTGAGCACACGCAGGTCCTCGCCGAAGGCGAGCTGCAGGTTCTCAAGTTGTTGTTGCATGATGGTGCGCCCGTCATTCAGACGGGTGAGCGGCTTGGGCCAAGGGCGCCCCAGTCGCGTTCCCATGCCCGCGGCGAGAATGACCGCTTGGACGCTCACGCGACCTCGGCAGCAGTGATCCGCACACGCTTGAGGTTGGCAACCGCCCGATCATGATCGTTGATCGCAGCATCAAGGGCGACCCAGAAGCGCTGTGTGCTCTCACCTGGGCCCAGCCCATCGAAGTAGTAGTCGCGGACCTGATGACGTGCGGCAGCCATCGGGTCCTGGTTAAGGAGGCGCCCGAGATCGGTCGCAAGTGTTGCGATGGAACTGCTGTCGACGATGTGCGCCGCCGAGGCCACCGGAGTATCTGCCTGAAGGCGCTCGCGATCATTTCGCCGGTCCGTGAGAACGATGGGTGCCTTTGGGCGCAGGTAGAGATGATCCAAAGTGACGCTGGAGACATCCCCGATAAAGAGGTCTGTTCCGCGAATGACCCCCAGGATGTCCTCGTTGAGACAGACCTGATGCCCCAACTCGGTGGGCGCACTGTTGATCCGGGCCACGATCGCTTGGTGAGCGGCTCGAACCGCCGGTGTGTCCGAGTCAGGGACGCGCGGGTGCGGTTTGTAGATCACGCGGGCCTGGGGTTGGGCGAGTGCGGCCTCGATGATGGCCACGCCGTACCGATCAAGGGAGGTGTAGTTGTTGGCCTCGTCCTCACCTTCCCAGGTGGGCGCGTAGGTGATGGTCGGGCCGTCGTGGGAGGAAAGTGGGTTGGCCACGGCCAGGTCCAACTGCGGGCGTCCCACGCGGGTCAGGTGGTCGAGGTTGAACCAGGCCAGGGCTGCTGCGTGGCGATCCACCGCAGCTTGCCCGGCGACGAATACGCGGTCGTAGGCCTTGGCCTGATTGCTGACCATGCAGATCTTGTCGCTCTCACCGTGGTTGACGTGGATATGCACGGCTTGCTGGAAGGCCAGCGACTGGAAGTTCGTATACGAATTGTTGACGTACAGCACGGCCCGAAAGTTGGCACGGTCATACAAAGCCATGAGCGCGTCGAACTTCGGAACTAGGGCGATCGGCACGTCGGTAAGGGCTTGCAGTGGTTCGTAGGACTCAGGTTGGCGAGCCACGATAATCACCCGGAGTTCGGGACGTTGGCGCAGTACCGCGAGCCAAGGCATGAGTTGGTAGAACTTATGTGGGCCATCGGCAAAGTGGATCGCAACATCGGCCTCGGTGACGGCAGCTAGGTCGATGCCAACGGGCTCTGGCTCTACGAAGTCGCGAATCCGCCGAGCCACAGATCTGGCTGCGCGGCGAACGAGTGACCGGGTGGTCGAATTGGCCCTACTCATGCTGCCATCACGCTCCGGACACGCACCGTGCTGCGTGAGCCCACTTGGTGCAGCGGTCTAGCCAAGAAGCCGCCGGTTGCATTGGCCTATGGTAACGGCGTGCGCTCGGTGTGGGAGCACCGTCAGGTGCTGCGGATGCTCGTGTTGCGGGATCTGCAGCGGAAGTACTCGAATTTTCGTCTGGGCTACCTCTGGTCGCTGCTCGAGCCCCTCGGCATGTCCATGGTGCTCTGGTTTGTTTTCTCTGTCCTGCTGGGTGCCCGACAACTGGGCCAGCAGCCGTACTTCCTCTTCCTGGCGCTGGCGATCCTTCCGTGGTGGTGGTTCACCAAGGGGATCACCGCTGCGACGAAGGTTTACCGCCGGGACACCATCGCCCTGCGCATGAGTTTGCTGCCCACTCGGTTGTGGGTTCTGCGAGTGATCCTGGCTTCGATGATCGAGTTCCTGATGTCGCTGCCAGTGATTGTGGTCGCCATGTTGGTTACGGGAACACTGCCAGGTCCGCTGGTGATCCTGTTTCCCGTGGGAGTCGCCCTGCAATTCCTCTTCATGTACGGCGTTGGGCTACTGGTGGCCTCGGTCGCGTCGGTGTTCCCTGATTTCGAGCGGATGATTCGCATCCTGCTGCGTACCGCATTCTATTTATCTCCGGTCCTGTACTCAATCGCGAATATCCCTGAGCGGGTGCAGGCCTTGGCTGCACTCAACCCACTCGTAGGCATCTTCGGCCTGTATCGCATCGGGTTCTGGCCAACCGAGACGGAAGAGCTCGTACTCTTTCTGATCTCGCTGGGTTCCGGAATCACCCTCAGTGTTATCGGCGCCATCACCTTCTATCGGCTTGAGCGCCGGATCCTGAAGGAGGCCTGATGGCGCGCCAGCGAATTCAGCCGAACCTCGCGCACGCGATCCTTTTTGAGGACGTCGGCATCGCTATGCCGCGCGAGCGCCGTCGCGGGGGCAGTGGCCGCAGGCATCGACTCCGTCGACTTGCGGGAGAGGTTGCTCGCAGCCAAACCTGGATGTTGCGCAATGTCGATGCCTTCGTTGACTCCGGTGAGGCAGTTGCAGTGATCGGCGTGAAGAACGGCGGCAGGGAAGAACTCCTGCGATTAGCAGCAGGCACCCTGTTGCCCGACGAAGGTCGCGTGACCCAGCGGTCAACCGTAGTACCCCTCATCAGCATTGCGCGCACACTCAATCGTCGCCTCACCATTCGCCAAAACATCTATGTCATCGCTGGACTGCTTGGTATGACCCCCGATGAGGTGGCCAAAGTATTCGACACCATCGTCGAAGAAGCTGGTGTCCGCGGAGGCCTCGATCGACATCTCGGGCCGACCCCAACACCAATTCGGCAGCGATTGGCCTGGTCGATCGGTATGGCCACACATGCTCAGACCTATGTCATCGACCAGGTATTGGCTGCAGGCGCACCTGCAGCAGTCCAGGCATGCTGGGAACAGATCGCACAACTCCGGGCCGATGGCACGGCCTTCCTGATCGGTTCAGATGATCTGGTGCAGTTGCAGGCAGTCTGCGACCGAGCCCTGTTCGTCAACGATGGCGTGGTGAAGCCCTGCACAGTGGAGGAGGGCATCAACCAGCTGCGACGCGCGCGACGCAGGGCTGCGAGAAAGAATGAGCGCAGACAGGAACACGAGTTCGAAGATGACGACGAATGATCAGTTGTGGCGAATGATTGAGTGGTGGATTCCGTGACCCCTCCGACAGCCCTGGGAGTCCTTCCGGCGCTGCCACCAGACGCGGTGCTGCTGCACATCGGCGTGCACAAGACTGGGACCACCGCGATCCAGGCAGCCTTGGCCGATGCGCGCGAGCAACTCCTGGCCCACCAGGTGCTGTATCCGGGACGCCTACAGGCTCAACATCGCGCAGCACTTGCGGCACTGGGTCGAACCTGGGGTTGGAACCAGCGCGGTGGTGCGGTCGTTCCAACCCGGCACCTTGAGGCAATTGCCAAAGAGGTCGCCGGATTTTCCGGCCGGGCTGTCATCAGTAGCGAGTTCTTCTGCGAAGCAGACGCTGAGACTGCGCAGCGAGTCGTGGCAATGCTTGGCGGAAAGCGCGTGCATATCGTCGTCACCTTGCGCAATTTGGGCAGTCTGCTGCCAAGCTCCTGGCAGCAGTACCTGAAATATGGCCTGGAGTCGGACTACGAACCCTGGCTGCGTGATGTCTTTGCCGAACCTGGCAGTTCGCGCAAGTCACCCACATTCTGGCGACGTCACGACCACGGAGCCGTCGTGCAGCGATGGGCGGATGCGGCCGGCTCGGACCAGCTGACGGTCCTCGTGCTCGAGGAGGTTGATCGCGCTGCGTTGTTCGTGGCCTTTGCGCAGTTACTCGGCATACCCGAAGACCTACTCACCAGCCGGATGGATCTGACCTCGAACCGATCCATGACCGCCGCCGAAGCAGAGTTGCTCCTGGGTGTCAACCGCCGAGTGAAGCGCGAGTTGCAGTGGCCCGACTACGTGCGCCTGGTGCGGCGTGGCATGGCGCTTGCCATGGTCGAGAAGCGCCAGCCCAGCCCCACTGAGCCGCGGGTCATCACACCTGACTGGGCATTGGATGCGGCGGCGCAGCAGGGGGAGCTCGTCGTTGCGCAGATCGCTGCGGCGGGTGTTCGCGTTGCGGGGCCCCTACCCGCACTTGCCGTGCGATTGCCCTCCCCGAAGAGTGCAGTGCCAGCAGAGAGTCCGGGGGCCATGCAACTGCCGGTTGCAGCGGCTCTGGAGGCGGTTGCCGCCGTTGTCACTGAATCGGCTCAGCAGATGTCCAGTCGTGCACTTGCTCGGCAACTCCTGCGACAGATCCGCAATGACCTGCGAGATCGATTGCGGCCACGGGCGAAGTCGTGACCGCTGGCTCTGAACACTCCCCGCAGATCATCAGGCTCGGGGCTGTTACCGATGGTGCTGCGCTGCGAGCCTTGGCTGAGGTCTTGGAATCGGTATCAGGCCCGGTTGCGGTGGTGGATGAACTGCTCGTGGTGCCCCGCGCTGCGCTGGCACCGATACTCGACGATCCGTTCGCGGGAACGGCCCTGCTGGTCTCACCGGGTGGAGCAGCGCCCGATGTCCGCGTCCGCCATCACGTTGCAGTCAGTGTGGGCAGTGACTTTCATCAGGTCAGTGCACCCGATCACACCAGCGTCGGTGCGCTGATCATCGCGTCAGCCGATGCACAGTCGGTGGTACCGGGTCTGCGCGAACTGGCTGATGCACTCGACGACGGGCGACTGGGTACCGGTGCTCAGAATGGGACGCAACTGGTCACGGTTGCCGTCAGTCGATCGGGTCGCAAGTTGCGCGCTATCGACATCGTCGATGTGCCGTGGTTTCGGGCACCTGCCGATCCCGTGCAGGCGGCGGCCCTCGTTGAAGCGGTCCCCGCGGAACGGATTGCCCGCTTGCAGGCCAACCGCATTGACGATGGCTTCTACTCCACCTTTGTTGTGCGTCGTCTCTCCAAACCGATCACAGCGTTGGCGCTGCGTGCAGGCTGGAGTCCCAATGCCATCACACTCACGTCTTTCGCCATTGGCCTGTTAGCCGCACTGGCATTCGCCCAGGGCGGTCTCCTGCTGCGGATTCTTGGGGCTGTGCTGCTGCAGGTGAGTCTGATCGTGGACTGTGTTGATGGCGAGGTGGCGCGAGCGACGCGTCGATTCAGCGCGCTCGGTGCTTGGCTTGACGCCTCCACTGATCGCGTCAAGGAGTTCGCCGCCTATGCCGGACTTGCCGTTGGTGCATGGGTAGCCGGCGCTGAGAACGTCTGGCCACTAGCTGTCATTCTCGTGGTCCTGCAGACCGTGCGGCATGTCAGTGACTATGACTTCTCGCGGGTGCAATGGGCTCGGGAACTGCGACTTCAACCGCGCTCGGTGCTGGAAGTTGCAGACGGGGCTGACGCGGCGAATTGGTCTGCCGGTCTACCAACCCTTGGTCGGGCGATGGAGGCTTCGACCCGAGCAAACCGTCGTGACGCGATCCGTTGGGCGAAGCGTGCCCTCCATCTACCCATTGGCGAACGGTGGCTCATCATCAGCGTGGTCACGGTCATCGCCGGAGGCGCGTGGGCCCTTCGCGTACTGCTGATCGCCGGGTTGATCGCCGGTGCCTATGTGCTGACTGGTCGCCTACTGCGCACGCTCACCTGGCGTGGTGCGTCACCTGCGGAAGCCACCCAACTCCTGCGGCGGCAAAGTGATGATGGTCCCTTGGCCTGGGTCATCGGACGGGCACTTCGACTGGGTCCGCGCACCTGGCCGCAGCCAGCGGGCTGGTTGATCCCCGTCATACTGCGGCTCTTTGAACTCGGTCTCGTTGCCCTGTTGGTCCTCACGTTGTTCCCGTCGTTGATCGTGATCGGGTTCACCTGGGCCGCGCTCGTTGCATTCCACCACTACGACGTCCTTTACCGCGCACTCGGTGGCGCAGCAACACCGCGGTGGATCACCTGGTCACTTGGTGGGTGGGAGGTGCGCAGCATCGTGCTCATTACCGCGGGGTGGCTCTCGCTGGCCCTGCTACCGACAGCAATGGCATGGGTGTTCAGTGTGGGCCTGATCATCTTGTTCGGCGTCGGTGCCGTCGCAGCCTCGGTCCAATGGCTGCGGCAGTCTTCATCACCAAGTCGGTAGATGACACGATGAGGCCATGACGTCGGCAGCTCATCCTGCGCGCCCCACTCGACCCACTGTTGCGCAGATCCGAGAGGTGGGCCAGCCCCCGAGCATTCGTGGGCGGCGTAACTCCGAGCACTGGGTGGCCGATGCCTATCAGCGGGCTATCTCTCCGTACTTGACCCTGGTTCTGTTACGCCTGGGTGCCAGTGCGAACCAGGTGACCCTGCTGATGATCGCTACTGGCATTGGGGCTGCTGCGGCTCTGCTCATTCCCGGCCTACCGGGCGGAATTCTGGCGGCGCTCCTCGGTCAACTGCAGATGCTTTGGGACTGCTGTGATGGTGAGGTTGCCCGTTGGCGCCAAACATCCTCGCCAGCTGGCGTCTTCCTTGACCGGGTGGGTCACTACGCAACCGAAGGGTTGATTCCGATCGCCCTAGGCATGCGCGCGGCAGGCTTCCCGGAACAGGGGTGGCTCACCACCCCCTGGCCCTTCATCGGAGCACTCCTAGCCGTGTTGGTGTTGTGGAACAAGATCCTCAACGACACCGTGCACGTCTCACGGGCCTACAACGGCCTCCCCCTGCTGGCGGACTCATCGCAAACGGTCGCTATCGCTCAGCCACGGCAGGGTGCGCTGCGCAGGGCCCGCGCCCTGCTGCGCTTCTTCCCCTTCTACCGGGCGTATCACTCTGTGGAGTTGACCCTGCTCGCGGCTGTTGCTGCGGTGATCGATGCCGTCATGGGAAGCCTGGCACCTACGCGTGTTCTGGTGTCGGCTTTGGCGGTCTTCGGAGTCGTCACTGTGATCGGCCACCTTGCGGCAATCCTCGCGTCGAGCAAGTTGCGCCGCACGTGAGCGATGCATCGATGTCCACTCCACAGGTCGGAGTGGTTCTGCTCACGATGGGGCGCCGGCCGGAAGAACTCCTCCGGGCCGTGCACTCAGTGCTCGATCAGATCGACGTTGAATGCTCGGTAATCGTCGTTGGCAACGGCTGGGAGCCGGTTGGTCTGCCATCCTCAGTACGCACTCTTGCATTGCCCACGAATCTTGGTATCCCCGCTGGGCGCAATGCTGGCGCCAAGCTATTGGACGAGTCGCTGCTGTTCTTCCTCGATGACGATGCATGGCTGCCCAGCACCACGACGTTGCGCGCATTGATCGATCGCTTGAACGGTGATCATGCGCTCATCCAACCGCGCGTCGTGGATCCCAGTGGACGACCGGCCCCTGGGCGCTGGGTGCCTCGTCTGCGGGCGGGGGACCCTGCTCAGCCAGGTCCAGCGACTTCACTCTGGGAAGGCGCCACACTGATTCGACGGGACGCGTTCGACGCGGCAGGGGGATGGCCGGATGAGTTCTTCTACGCACATGAGGGTATTGACCTGGTGTGGCGGGTTTGGGACTACGGCACCAGTGCCTGGTACGCCGGCGACGTCATCGTGCATCACCCGGTCATTGATCCCGCTCGTCACGACGTGTACTGGCGAATGAACGCGCGCAACCGTGTCTGGTTGGCCAGGCGCAATCTGCCTCTTGTTCTCGAGCCCTGCTACGTGAGTACTTGGGTTGCGATCACCCTGTTGCGGGTGCGGCAGCCACACGCCCTCCGAGCATGGTTTGCCGGTCTTTGGGAAGGGCTACGAGTTCGCCCCGCGGGGCGACGCGCAATGCGTTGGAGCACGGTCTGGCGCATGACCCGCGCTGGACGCCCGCCAGTTATCTGACCGCCCACGATCGCATCGTTAACCGGGCAACAGCTATCCAAACAAAAGCTATCCAAACAAAAGCGAGCCAAGGAACAGCGAGCCAGACAAGTAACTCAGCACGGGGGAGCATGCCCCATCTGCGCAGGCGCGAACGCTCAGGCAGCGCAGAAGGACTCGTCGGCGGTGTTGAGATTCGCCGTCCTGTCCTTCAACTGCTCACTGATCTTCACCGGGAGTACCGCGGTGAAATCGTCACCGATGATCAACGTCATCCGCTGGCCGTGACCCTTGACTGACTTGGATTCAGCAGTGGTGGCGTAGATCAAGGTCTTCGCTGAGTTATCCCAGTCCGGGTCGTACACCACGGTGGTTTCTGTGACCAGGTCGTCGGCATTACCGACTTCCATCACCCGATAACCCTCTTTGCGAAGCTGCTTTGCGACCTTCTTGGCAAGACCCTTGGTGGCGGTGCCGTTGAGCACATCGACGCGAATGGTGTTGGGTTCAACGCGCAGTACCGGCTGCTCGCTTTCGCCCTTCGGTGGCCAAGGTTCATCGTTTGCAATGGCCTGCCAGATCGCCTTGGCCTTCTTCTTGTTCTGCAGCACGGTTGCACCGTCCCCTGACGGGTACCAGGGCATCGTGGTGAAGGTGATGTCCTTGGGCTTCAGGGCGCGCATGCTCACGGCAAGGTCCTGCAGGTTCTGCAGGTCAGCCAACATCGGATCAGCGGTGAGTGACTCGGTTGCGGCGTTGAGGACATTCACCAATTTCACGGGATTCAGCAGCGTGTCACTGGAGAGGACTTGTCGAATAGTGGATGAAAGGAATGCCTGCTGCCGGCGAATACGCGATGTGTCCGAACCGTCACCCAGGGTCTTGCGGGCACGCACGAAGGCCAGACCCTCTTCACCATTGACGACGTGGGTGCCCTTCTCCAGACGCAGGCCGCTCTGCGAGTCGTTCACATCCTCGGCAAGGCAGATCTCGACGCCACCGATGGCATCCACGATCCGCTTGAAGCCACCGAAGTCAACGACCATAAAGTGCTCAATGGGTAGTCCGGTCATCTCCTGAACGGCCTTGAGGGTGCAGCCTGGGCCGGCGAGTTCTATGGCTTCGTTGAATCTGCCCTGATTCCCGCCTACTTCTTTGCCATCTTTCTTGCAGACCGGCAACGTGATCAGGGTGTCGCGGGGGATGCTCACTGCAACGGCATGACTTCGATCCGCGCTGACATGCAGCAGGATTGTGGTGTCGGAGCGTTCCCCACCGATCTCATTAGCCTTGCCGTAACCACGGTTCTGCTTGCCCTGACGGGTGTCGGAACCCATCAACAGCACCGTCAGTGGTTCGTAGCTCCCTGCTTCGTCGACGACGGCTGGTGCCGAAGCAGCAGGGCTACCGATCTGCTCGGAGACGTCCAGCGCAGTGATGTTGCCCTGCATCTGGTTCATGGTGAGGGTGACGAAGCCGCCGATAGCGGTCACCAGCAGGACGGCCGCAGCGACCGTTGCCGCCAGAATCCTGGTCCAGCGCCAGGAGCCCATCGACCCTCCCTTTCACCTGCCGGCCGGTGTCGGTTACCCGGGCAGTTCAGCGGTTCTCATTCCAGCGATCTTCATTCCAGCGGTTCTTATTCCAGCGGTCGCCCACCTACCCCTGCAGGATAGGTTCCTGGGCGGCCGCAGCCACAACGACCGGTTTGACGATCGCTGCCGGCGTGGCGTTCCGCCTTTCGGGCCCGAGTGTGAAAAATGTTACAGGCGTTAGGCGTGGGAAACACGGTGCGACGCGCGTCCTATGTCACCGTAGGAGTACCCACCAACCTCGCGGAGATGTCGTCATGTGTGTGCAGTGTGCCTCCAGTGCCAGCAGTCTCGCTGGCTCAGTTGGCTCAGTTGGCGCGTCGATTCAGCTCCTGATCGCCGCTCTGGCCCTGCCTGCCCTGCGGCTGCTGCGGACCGGTCACTCCTGGATGGTGCAGCGGTTCCGCTCCGGCGGCCGGCGCCTGGTCCCCTTGGTTCTGGCCCCCACCCTGGTCGTGGTCGGGCTGGCCCTGCCGGTCATACCTCGTGCGGTATCCGAGCCTGTCAACAAGCCGATTGAGCCGACCCTGGTTGCCCTGCCGCTATCGGGCCTTGATGCCGGCGCCCTGCGTGAATCCGCCGTCGCAATGGCTTCCTGGAAAGATCTCACGCACGATCACGCGGGTGAACGAGGTGGAACCACCGCGGTAACGCCCCTCGGCCTGGCACCGCTGCCCGGTGCGGTAGCGCAGCAGGTCAGTGACCCAGACTCGCACTCCGGTGAACTGCAGTCCGAGGTGCTCGAGCCGGCGATCGCCACAGCACCCATGGCCACCGATGCGTTCGGTCTGGTCGGAGTGACTGCTGACGCACCGTTGGATCCGGCGACCCGGGTGCTGGTGCGCGTGCGTGAGGACGGTCGCTGGGGGAGCTGGTATCCGCTCCCCGTGACCGAACATGGACCTGACCCGCTTTCTGCGGAAGCCGAGGGTGCTCGCTACGGCACCGATCCGCTGCTGGTAGACGACGCAGACGGGGTGCAGGTGCGAATCGATGCCCCTGCTGACGAAAGCCCGGTGAACCCGCAGGTGATGCTGCTGGATAACCCAACGACCCCGGTTGATGCCGCGCTCGCTGAGCAGGGCCCGGCCGTACCCACTGCGTCACTGCCCGGTGCGACAGCGCAGGCAGCGACCGTGACCGCGCCGGTCCCCGTGATCATCACCCGGGAACAGTGGGGGGCGGATGAAACCCTGCGAACCGATGCACCTCGTTACTCGCCCACCATCAAGGCAGCCTTCGTCCATCACACCACGTCAAAAAGCGAGTACACCCCGGAAGAGGCCGTCCAACAGGTGCGCAATCTGTACGGCTGGTACGTCAAGGGCCTGCGCTACTCAGACATGGCATACAACTTCCTCGTCGATCGCTACGGGCGCCTCTATGAGGGTCGTGCTGGCGGCATGGATCAAGCAGTCGTCGGTGCGCACACCGCCGGCTTCAACAATGAAACCTTCGCGATCTCAGCGATCGGCAACTTCGAGAAGGTGAACCCGCCGCCGGAGCAGATGGCGGCGATGACGAGTTCGATCTCGTCCCTGCTTGCCTGGAAATTGTCGATGAACCATCGCGACCCGAATGGCACGCAGATCCTGGTCTCGGATTCCGGTGCTGGCACCAGCAAGTACGCCCCGGGAAGCCAAGCCACGGCGTTGGTGGTGGGGGGCCACAAGGACATCGGTGCCACTAAGTGTCCCGGCCAGTTCCTCGAGACTCAACTGCCTGCCATTCGTTCCGCAGCAGCGGCGATGATGGGTGCCACGATCTACGACCCGATGGTGAGCGCTCCGGTGCCGTGGGGTTCTGCGGATGCACTGACGGTGAACACCCGAAGTACTGCGCCCCTGTCCTGGAATCTGTCTATCGCTTCGCGATGCGGAACCGTCGTGCGCACGATTGGTGGCCGACAGGATGCGGCCGGACCGTTGAGCATCACGTGGGACAAGCGCGATGGCAACGGCAATCCAGTTCCGCCAGGTACCTACACCTTCACGCTCACTGCTGACGCCGCCGGCGATGCGATCTACCCATGGACCGGCATCGGAGTGATCACGCCATCGGCTGGATCACCACAGGATCCCTGCGGTCCCCCGGAGACGTTCACCCTGGTCGGCAGTGGATACGGCCACGGCATCGGCATGTCCCAGTGGGGGGCCTATGCCATGGCCAAGGAGGGCCGGGATGCAACCGGCATCCTCACGCACTACTACACCGGCACCACGGTCTCGGCCGTTCCTGATGAGACGGAAGTTCGCGTCAACCTGCGCTACCAGATCGCGAATGCACAGATGCGTAGCGAAGCCGTTGCACCTGATGGCGGGGCGATCGAGGTCACCGTCGGTGGCAATGTCGTCGTCGGTGGACCGCAAGACACCTTCGCCTTCAGTGTGAACGGAGCATCGGTAGCGGTGCAGCGCACGAGCCAGGGGCAGACCACGGATCTGGGTAGTGCGCCGACGGTGGCCGTGCGTTGGGCCGGTACCCGCAACCCGGGTTCGGCCAGTGGTGGAACGACCCTGCTTAACCTGATCAGCGGTCAGGCGACCTTCGATTCACCCGGGCATCGCTATCGCTACGGTTCGATCGAGGTGTCAGCCGTCACGACCAGTAGTGGCGTCCGCATGAATGTAGTGAATCTGGTGCGTCTGCACGACGAGTACCTCTACGGCATCTCTGAGGTTTCCAGTTCCTGGCCAGCGGCTGCCCTCCAGGCCCAGGCCATCGCAGCCCGAACTTACGCGCTGGCAAAGATCACGAAGAGCGGTGTTCGCAAGGCATGTTCCTGCCACGTCGATGATGGCACCGGTCCCTATATCGATCAGACCTTTACCGGATTCGCCAAGCAGTCCGGAGCCAAGGGTGGCAAGTGGGTTGAAGCCGTCGATGCGACGGCTGCCTCTCCGACAACCGGACTGGCCGTGCTCTACAACGGCGAACCGATCAGTGCGTTCTACTCGTCATCGAGTGGTGGAGCGACGAATTCCACGAAAGAGGTCTGGGGCGGCGACCTGCCGTACACGGTGAGTGTGCCTGACCAGTGGTCCCTGCACCCGGATAACCCGCATCGTTCATGGACCGCCACCATCTCCCAAGCGCAGATGGCCAAGGCGTTCCAGGCACCAGCGGTGTGGAAGATCGAGGTCACGCAGCGACTCACCTCGGGTGCGGTCGGTGAAGTGCGGGCCACCATGGGGGATGGGACCACGCGAGCACTCAACGGTGAGCAGTTGCGATCCGCACTTGGCCTGAAGTCTGCGTACGTGACGAGCATTGACGGTGCGAGCGGGGTCGCCGCACCGTTGAGCAACTCCGGTGCTGGTGCGGTGACCGGGCAACCCCAGCCCGAAGCGGAGTCGGCCGCAGCCACCGACCTGCGGGTGACCTTGCGGATCGGTCCAACGACCACACCCAAGGCGGGCAGCAAGCTGATATTCCGCGGCAAGGTTCGACCCAAGGCCGATGCCAAGGGCGTACGCGTGGAGCGGCAGCGCCTCATCGACGGCGTCTGGACCACGGTGGCCAAGACCCGAACGAACGCCAAGGGGCGCTATCGATTCCGCGTGAAGCAGGCAGTACCGGCCGGTTCAGTTTTCGAATATCGAATCGTGGTGGTGCGTAAGGGTCAGATCATCGCCATCAGTGATGAAGTCTCGGTAGAAATTCGCGGGCGCAAGAAGCCTCAGACTCGAACGTGATGCGAAGTGATCTTGGTGAGCCGGTGGTCTGGTCGGCGATCACCGCGCGCAGCCGTGGTCTCGGCGGGCAGAGTGCCTCGGTTCCGGTCCTGACCGCCTACTGGGACGGTGCGCGAACCGAACTCTCCGCATTGACTCTGGCCAATGCAGTTGCCAAGGCGGGTAATGCGCTCATCGACGAAGCCGACATAGAGCCAGGGGATCTGGTGGCCTTGGATCTGCCCTGGCACTGGCAGCGCTGTGTCTGGGCGTTGGCCTGCTGGTCGGCAGGAGCCACCCTGCAGCCAACGCAACGCGGCAGCGAACTGAACGGTGCCGCTACCGAAGGCGTGCGACTGAACATCGTGGGGGAGGACCGCATCCCCGAGAACGTTGCTGCCCTCACCATCCCTACCTGGGCCGTCTCGCTGCATCCCCTGGGCCTACCGGTGGCGAACCTGCCACGCGGTGTCGAGGATGCCGCACTGCTGGCCCGTGCTGCACCCGATGACTTCCTGCCACCAGCGCAGGTCGGGTCCGCTCTGCAGGGCATCTCCCAGGATCAGGCGCTGGACATCGTCCAGCACGCCATTGACGCCCGTCACCCGGCAACGAGTAGTCGAATAAGACGACTGCTCATTCCTGGACCGCTCGTTCCTGGGCCCCCGGTCGAGGAGCACCTCGACTGGCTTCTGCCTGCCCTTGGTCCGATTCTTCCGGAGATCGGCATCGTGATCACCCAGCCGATGAGCGCTCAACAGGCGCAACAGGTTGCTGGTCAGGAAGGCGCAGAACTGTGGTGAACGCACCCGGGGAACCGATCGCCGTGCAGGCCTTGGCGTCCATCTCGGCCGCCGTCGTCGGACGAGCTGTGTCAGGCTGTGACGGTGACTGAAGCTGTTCTCCTGGTGGGTGGGCAAGGCACGAGGCTGCGGCCGCTCACGATGTCGACACCCAAGCCCATGCTGCCGGTGGCCGGTGTGCCATTCACCGTCCACCAGATCGCGCGCGCGAGGCAGGCCGGGGTCACACGGATCGTCCTGGCAACCAGTTATCGGGCCGAGGTCTTTCGTGAGTTCCTCGAGCAGAACGACCTGGGCATCGAGATTGTGATCGTGACCGAGACCGAACCGCTGGGTACCGGCGGTGCGATCAGCCATGTGACGGCGCACCTGGAAAGTGGCTCGGATGACCCGGTGCTGGTGTTCAACGGCGACGTACTCACCGGTGTGGACATCGCGGGCTTGGTGGAGGAGCACCGCCGAGTACAGGCTGATGTGACGCTGTACCTGACACCGGTCGAGGACCCTAGGGCCTATGGCCTAGTGCCCGTCGACGAAGAAGGCAGGGTCACGGCGTTCTTGGAAAAGCCGCAGACTCCCGAGGAGATCATCACCGACACGATCAACGCGGGGTGTTACGTCTTTCGCCGGTCCGTCATCGATGCGATACCCACCGGTCGGGTGGTGTCGGTTGAACGGGAGACATTTCCAGGACTGCTGGCCGCAGGTGCGATGGTTGCCGGAGTCGTCGATCGCGGCTACTGGTTAGACCTCGGTACACCACTTGCCTTCGCGCGCGGCTCGGCCGACCTGGTTCTCGGGCGTGCGCCTTCACCGGCGGTGACAAACCCGGGAGCATTTCTCGCCCTTAATGGCGCGCAGGTCGCCGCCGATGCGGTGCTCACGGGCGGCACGACCATTGGCCGCGATGCGGTTGTTGCATCAACTGCGCAGGTGGATGGCAGCGTGATCTTCGACGGGGCAGTCATCGAAGCTGGCGCACAGGTGCGGGACTCGATTGTTGGGACCGGCGCCCGAGTAGGTGCCGGAACAGTTCTAGAAGGCGTGGTCATCGGCGACAGGGCACAGATCGGTGCCGGGAATGAACTGCTCCCAGGAGTACGCATCTGGCCTGAAGCTGTGCTGAGCGACTGCTCGGTGCGCTTCTCTAGTGATCGTTGATATCGCGGCGGAACTGCGCAGCTGAGCGCGGTACCCGCGGTGGAGGATCGCCTGCGGGATGGCCGATCGCGATTGCCCCCAGTGGCAGCAACGCATCACTCCACTGCAATTCATCGCGCACGACGTCCGCGCAGAACAGCGTCGAGGAGATCCATGCTGCTCCAAGGCCGTGCGCCGCTAAGGCGATGAGCAGGCTCTGGACAGCAGCACCGCCTGCCACGAGAAACATGTCTCGTTCCGCTGCACGACGAATCTCATCGGGGTAAGCGTGCGCACCTGCCGCAAGATCCATCGCGGGGAGTAGGACTACCGGAGCAGTGCGCAGAATGTCGCCACGGCGGATTCGGCGATCGATCTGCTCGGCATCCATGCCGTCGATGTGCTCTAGGTCCGTACGCCAGCGAGCAGACATGGCATCGAGCAGTCGGGTTCGTCTGGCGCCGGGTCTCAGCACGGTGAACTGCCAGGGAGTGCTGTGATGCGGGGCCGGTGACGTGATTGCAGCCTCGATTGCCATGTCGATGACCGCATCGCTGACCGGTTCGTCAGTGAACCGCCGTATGGTGCGGCGTTCGGTGACGGCGCGTCGACGACCTAGTGCAATCGCTTCCTGCGTACCGAGCGTGAAGAGATCTTCATCCAGCGGGCGAACCATGGCGCGTGCACCGCGATCCTGAGCTCCGGATTCTGGTGGCAGCAGCAGTGACGCCATGCCGCGCACGACCGCGACTGGAGTGTTGGTGACCTTGCCCTTGACCAAATCGGCGGCCGCCGCGATCTCATCGGCCATCGCCACCACGGTGGTTTCCAGCGGGCGACCAAAGGCATCGACGCGATCTGTGTAATCGTCAAGTACCGCAATGCCGGCAGCCCCGATGGCCACATCGGTCAGGCCCAGCCGCCAGGGCCGCCCCATCGTGTCGGTGATGATGACACCAACGGGCACACCAAATGTCGTCTGCAACTGCGTCGCTAACCGCCCCGCCGATGCATCCGGATCCTCGGGTAGGAGCACAATCGTGCCGTCGTCGGTGTTACTGGCATCGATGCCAGCGGCCGCCAGGACTAGGCCATGTGGGGTTTGCACGATCTTCGTCGCACCCCGCGGCGTCTGCTTCACCGCGATGACGCGTACGGTCTGCTCGTCAATGGCCTCCTCGCGCGCCGACGCGGGCCGAACCCGCCCCTCGGTCTTGGCGACGATCTTCGAGGTGACCACGACGATGTCGCCAGCAATCAATCCCGTGGAACCGTCGGGCCAACGCAGGGCTACCAGTGGTTCGCGCAACAACGCGACCAGGTCGTCACCGGCCTGAACGCGCGCTGCCAGCTCGACGCCGACAACTTGCAGTGCCGGACTCATTGATCGGTCTGCACGAGTTCGATAGCGGCCTGTGCCATTGCCGCTGTTGCGGCAACTGATGTCATCAGCAGCGGCACTGCACGACAGGCGATACCCAGATCGGCGATTGCGTCGACCTGATCAGCATCAGAACTCTCCACCAGCCAACCGTCCAGCAATCCGCCACGACTTCGGGCGCCGTAGTGCGCAGCGACACCCAGGGCAGAGGTCGGTACGTCGATGGCGGTCAGACACGCATCGGCCATTCCTCGCACAGGTGCTTTACCGATGATCGGTGATAGCCCGACGATCGGTGCAGAGGCTGCCAGCAGTGCCTCGCGAATGCCCGGGACCGCAAGAATGGTGCCAATCGAGACCACCGGGTTGCTCGGCGGCAGCATGATCAGGTCAGCCGCGGCAATGGCCTCCACCACACCAGGTGCCGGTTGCGCCTGATCGATGCCCACGATCGGAAAGCCGTGTGCGGGCAGGCTGGCCCGATATTGGATCCACCACTGCTGGAAGTGCATGGCGATGCGCGCGGGCTCACCGGTGGCTGTGGTCGCACCACTGGGGTCGTCCACCAGCACATGCGTCTCGGCGCGATCGTCGCTCATCGGCAGCAGTCGAACTCCCGGGTTCCAACGCTGGCACAGAGCAGCAGTGACTTCGCTGAGTGGAAAACCAGCCGCCAATGCTTGCGTGCGCACCAAATGCGTGGCGATGTCACGATCACCAAGACCAAACCAGGTCGGTTCGACACCGTAGGCGGCGAGTTCCTCCTTGACGGTGAAGGTCTCGGCTTCGCGGCCCCAGCCGCGCTCCTCGCTGATCCCTCCGCCCAGGGTGTACATCACCGTGTCGAGATCAGGGCAAACGCGCAGCCCGTGGATCCAGATGTCGTCACCGGTGTTGCCGATTACGGTGACTGCCGAAGGCTCGGAAGCGTCTTCCTGGCGCCCGTCCTGTAAGTAGGCGAGCAGGCCACGCAGAAACCGAGAACCGCCGATGCCGCCGGCGAGCGCGACGACATTCCTCGGGCGGGGTGAGTCCAGGGGCATGCGGGGCATCCTTCCATCGGGCCGCGCAAGGACTGGTGACGAGTGTTGGTCGCGGTACGCAACGTAGTCACCCAGCAATCGAAGTCACTGTGCCAGGCGACGCGAGCAGTGAGTCCCAGCAGTCACATCTATCACGCATCAATGCGTAACTGGTCGGATCCCCGAAGAGCCCTCGAAGTGGAATCTGCGTTTGACTTCTCCAAGTTACACCGGTGTAATACGGTAGGCCGTCGTACGGACAGTCCGCCTGCGGGCAGTCCACAGGAGAGCCGGAGGCGCTGGGTCGTGAGTCGTCAGGGCGAGGGGTCGGTCGAGGCCGACATCCTTGAACTCCCGCTGCTCGATCAGGAGTTGCTGTCCTGGCAGGAACGCGCCCTGTGCGCGCAGACCGATCCGGAGGCGTTCTTCCCGGAAAAAGGTGGCAGCACTCGGGAGGCCAAGAAGGTCTGCCAGGCCTGCGAGGTACGCGTGGAGTGCCTGGAATACGCCCTGGCCCAGGACGAACGCTTCGGTATCTGGGGTGGGCTGTCCGAGCGTGAGCGACGCAGGCTAAAGAAGCGCGTCGTCTGAGGTTGCCGCTGCCGCGTCCCCAGGACACGCGGCGCAGAACGTAGGCTGACCAGATGCCGGGTGCGATGGTGCGGGCGGCACGAGGGACTGTGCGGTGAACCCCAACGATCCCCACTTCGGTGACGAGGACCTCGACGCCGATGAGGCCGCCGAGGAACTGTGGCAGACCACCCAGGCGATCCTGCTCTCCGGCACAAGCACCGGAGCCATTCCCCGTACCGCACTACAACCGTCCACTGGTGGTCCCGGCGCAGAAGCCAGCGCTGAGGGCCAGCCAGTCGAGTGGTTCGCCAGTGACGATGAGCCGCTGGACGAGGAGGTGTTTCCTCGGCGGGAGCACCATGTGACGGGCATCGTGGTCAGCCACGACGGTGCTCGGTGGTTACCGGTCACCCTGGCGACCCTCGCCGCCCAGGAGCGACCCTGCGATGCGGTGCTTGGCGTCGACACGGGATCGAATGATCACAGTGTTGACCTGCTCGCCAAGGCCCTCGGCGATGACCAGGTGATGGAGGTTCCAAGGGCTGCACCCTTTGGCACGGCTATCGCTGCGGCACTCAAGCACCTTCGTCCGAGGATCGGACCCAATCGCCTCGGTCCATCCGGGGTGGAATGGCTCTGGCTCCTCCATGACGACAGCGCACCGGCACCAAACTGCCTTGAAGAACTCTTGGCCACCGCCGACGCGAATCCCAGTGCGAGCGTTCTCGGTCCCAAGGTTCGTGGTTGGCACGACCGGCGCCTGCTCCTCGAAGTCGGAGTGAGCGTGACGGCATCAGGTACTCGGTACACCGGGTTGGAACGTGGTGAACACGATCAAGGCCAGCACGACGGTGTTCGAGACGTACTGAGTGTTAGTTCCGCGGGCCTGCTTATTCGCCGAGACGTCTGGGATCGCCTGGGTGGGTTCGATCCCGCCGTCCCACTGTTCCGTGACGACCTTGACCTGTGCTGGCGTGCCCGACGTGCCGGGGAGCGCGTTCTTATCGCCACCAATGCAGTCATCCATCACCGCGAGGCTTCGGCCAACGGGCAACGTCCGCTGCTGCGACGTCATCGTCCCCATCGCGAGGACCGTGAGGCAGCTGCCTATGTCCTGCTCACCCAGGCAAGTGGCATCGCGCTGGTTCTCACGCCACTTCGTGTGCTCCTTGGGGCGGCGGGGCGTGCCATCGTCTATCTCCTGGGCAAGGACGTGCGCGCTGCACAGGATGAAGCAGCCGCACTATTTGGCGTAGCTCGCAGATTTACTCGTCTGCGCCTATCGCGACGACGCGCCGCCCGCACCGCAACGGAGCCACCGTCCGCCATCGCCGGGCTTCGTCCCACAACGGCGTCACAGGTGCGCGATGTCATGGAGATCGTCACCGGCGTGCTGACCACCAGTAGCGCTCCGACCGGCCCGGCGCTGAGCGCGTTGGAGTCGGGACCCACCGACGACGAGGCCGCATATCTGGACAGCGGACCCGGCTGGATCCGGCGGGTACTCACCGCACCGGCATTTCTTATGACGGCCGTCCTCATCGTCGTCTCACTCATCGCCACTCGCAGCGTGCTCTTCGGCGAAGGAGTCCTGCAGGGCGGCGGCCTGTTGCCCAGCCCGTCGGGTGTCGGTGATCTGTGGGGGTTTTATCAGCAGGCCTGGCACAACGTCGGTCCCGGATCCGCAGCACCCGCTCCGCCGTACCTGATGTTGCTCGCATTCCTTGCAGTGCCCCTGCTCGGCAAGCCGGGGTTGGCGGTAACCCTGGTATTCGTGCTGGCGATGCCTCTGGCAGGGCTGGCTATGTGGTCCGCCCTGCGTGGTCTGGTCACCACCCCTTGGGCACGCCTATGGGCCGCAGCGGCCTACGCAACGCTGCCCGCCCTTACCGGTGCCATCTCGGCCGGAAGATTAGGCACCTGTATCGTGGCATTCCTGCTGCCCTTTGCGGCGCGTTCCTTCGTCCGCATCGCTAGGCCTACCGGAACCCTGCGACGTGCCGCCGGCACCGCGTTGCTGCTGAGTGCACTGCTCGCTGTCGCACCGCTGCTGTGGTTGATGGCGTTGCTCACCGCGCTGGCAGTCTGCGCGTGGACCTTGCAGCGATCACGAAAGCTCGGGCTCTTTGTTTCGCGACGAATGGCGCTGGCGGTGTTGGGGCCGCTCGTGCTTACGGCTCCGTGGAGCTTCGAATTCATCCTGCATCCAGGACTGTTCTTCCTCCAGCCCGGTGTCAACACCTCGGCGCTCATTGATCCGCAACTGCGTGCGTGGGATGTACTCCTGCTGCATCCCGGCGGTCCCGGTATGACGCCACTATGGGTCAGCGGCGGCATCCTGCTTGCTGCGCTGGTTGCGCTACTGCGGCGCACGCGCTTGAGTGCGATTGCCGGCTGTTGGGCGATCGCAGGACTCGCTCTGCTGCTAGGCACGCTCCAAACACTGCTTCCGGTAGCAGCACCCGGTTCGTCGACACCCACATTGAGTTGGCCCGGGCCTGCAACCCTCGCATTGGGTGCAGCCCTGGCGGCTGCCGGTGCCCTCGGTGGTGATGGACTGCGTCAGCAACTGCGGCGTGCGAGTTTCAGCCTGGGTCAACCGGCACTCGTCATGATTGCGGCACTTGCGGTGATGGCGCCGGTGCTCAGCCTTGGTGCGTGGCTTCCGGAGGGTGCTGGTCTGCTGCGTCGCGCCTCCCCGGAAGTGGTACCGGCATTCGTGGCCGCTGATGCCTTGAGTCCGCAGGCGCCGCGGACCCTGGTGTTGCGTCAGGATCGCGATGGCGGTGTGCGCTACTGGTTGGTGAACGGCAGCGGACCAACCTTGGGTGACGCGGATGTGAATCCAGCAGCCGACGTGTGGAGCGCACTTGATCCCTACGTTGCAGCCCTGGCATCGGGCCGCGGTGGTGATGAGGTCAACGTGCTCGCTGGCTACGGAGTGCGCTACGTACTGCTGGCCGCGGGCTCGGCCCCGGAGGTGATTCCACTTTTGGACGGTGAACCCGGGTTGCGACGTCTCTCCAGTTCCAAGGGTGAGGTGCTCTGGACGATCGAAGGCGTGACGGCGCGCGCCCGTCAGGTCACGGTGGAGGGAGCCAGCGGGCTCGATGTGGGTGAAGCAGCGGGATTTGGCACAGACCCCTACTTGGACCAGACGCTGCCGAACTACGACGGTGCCCGGCAATTGGTCATCGGTGAGCTTGCCGACTCCGGATGGCGGGCAGCCGTTGTTGGTGCAGATGGGGCACTGACTGCGCTGCCAGCTGTTGTTGGTGTGCGGCCATACGAGTGGGCGCAGACATTTGCGGTACCCAGTGGTGCGCCGCGCATCACCGTGTGGTTCGAGGATGCGGCGCGTGGTCGGTGGCTGCTTTGGCAGGCCCTCGTGCTCGTGTCGCTCATTGTGCTCGCCCTGCCGAGCCGACGGACCGGTGACCTCGATCCGGAAGTGGCTGCGTCGGCTGGTGTGCCGCAGCCGCTGGCGACACCGATGGAGCCGGCCACTTACCAGTCTCAGCTGGAGGACACCGGAAGCGTGCGCGTGGTCGTGATCGACGAGGAGCCTGCACTCCCTGCTGATGCATCGATGGATGATGACGGGGACACCGCCACGAATGATTCGCGGGATGTCTCGGAGCGCGAGTCATGAGCACCCCAGGTGGTCGTCGCTCCAGGCGTCAATCGAATGCGGGTCGCGCACGATCCGAGGTACGCATCCCACGACCCCGTCGCAAGCCGCGTTCGGAACGTCCGAGCAAGGAGCGAGTGCGCACTGAGCGAGGATTGGCGGGCCGGATGCCACGTCGGCCGCGACAGGCGGACCTGGGCCGGCTTCGTGTACTTGGCTCTGTCGCCGTTTCGGTGGCCGTCATCGTGGGTCTGGGCGCGGTGTTGGGATTCCTGGTCTCCGCGACGCCACCGCCGGGGGTAAGCATCGAACCGATCCGATCCAGCGTCCTGCTGTGTCCGGAGCCGGGTGCCAACGCTGAATTGGGCGTTCGCGTGACTGCCGCGGTCGTCCCTGACCAGCCGGGCCAGGAGGGCAAGGGACGCGCTGTCCTGGAGACGCTGCCCGGCAAGACCGCAGCCCGCGAGGTACTGCGCGCCCCCGGGAGTCAGGTCTCGATCGACGCCTTCGGACGCAAACTGCCACCGATTCGTGCATCGGGCAAGGACGCCATGGCACCAGGACTGGTCGCTGATCAATGGGGGCGAGACCCGCGCGGAAGTGGGCGTGGTCTGGCGAGCACCGCCTGTGCACCTGCCGGGGCTGAATTTTGGTTTGTTGGTGGTGGTGCGATTGCCGGTCGTCAGACCCGAGTCGTGCTGGTCAATCCTGACGATAATCCGGCCACGGTTGATCTCAATATTTATGGCCCGGACGGCATCATCGACGCCCCTGGTGGTCGAGGACTTGTCGTGCCACCGCTGGAACGGCTGGTAACCCGCCTGGATGCCCTGGCCCCCGGGGTGAAGGCCACCGCATTGCACGTGGTGGTGCGTACCGGACGTATCGGTGCCTCGGTTGACGACGATCAGATGTCGGGTCTGAATGCGGTGGGAGCGGACTGGATTCCGGCAGCGAGCGCGCCGGCCACGACGGTCTACCTCCCCGGTGTCCTGCCCGGCATCGGCGCACGCGTGTTGTCGATGGTGGCCCCAGGCGAGGACGATGCCATCGTCCGCATTCGCATCCTCTCCCCGATTGGCGCCTTCGCACCCAGTGAGCGGGAGACAGTCGAGGTGGCAGCGGGCACTGTCGTTTCACTGGATATGGCTCCGGTGACCGGGGAGCAGCCGGTAACCCTGGAGTTGACCTCGGACGTCCCCATCGCCGCCGGGGTCCGACAGTTCTTCGGTACGCGCAGTGAGCAGAACGAGACGTCGTACACGGCGGGGGCCGTGAAATTCACTGGGACGGCAGCAGTGACCGGGCTGCCTATCCGGCCATCAACTGACACTCGCGTCTTCATTACGGCCCCGGATGAAGACGCCACCGTGCAGGTGAGCCTGCTGCCGTTTATCGGGAGCCGAAAGCCCGCGATTGCAACCCAGCCGGTGACGGTCCAGGTGAAGGCGGGCCACGTGGAGAACCTGCGATTGAGCCCGCCATCCAACGCGGAGTGGTACACCGCGGTGGTCACCACCGCCCCCGGGTCAGGGCCGGTGCTGGTCGCCCATCGAGTCCTCGAACGCTCCGCCTTCGGAGACCTGGTGACCGGCTACCCCTGGGCGCCACTGCGGACCGAGGTGGCAGTTCCCACAACCGAGCAGGATCCGGGCGTGACCGTACGCTGATCGTGTCGCGGCGCGTCAATCGAACGCTCACCACACATTCCCCGTTAGCGTGAGGCAGTGGCCCGCCGTCGCTGCTCCAAGCCTTCCTGTGCCCGGCCGGCCATAGCCACGCTCACCTACGTCTACGCGGATTCCACCGCGGTTCTCGGGCCGCTGGCCACCTACGCCGAACCCCACTGCTACGACCTGTGCGACATGCATAGCGAGCGGCTCACCGCACCGCGTGGCTGGGAGGTCGTGCGGATCACCCCGGATCCCGACTCGCTGCGCCCGACCAGTGATGACCTGGAGGCGCTGGCCAACGCCGTACGGGAGGCAGCCCGCCCTCGATTTCGGCAGCACGACGCCGAGTCGGGTGCCCCAACGATCGAGGTAGCCCGTCGCGGACACCTGCGAATGCTTGCCACGACGGAACCGGATACCTCGAATCCAGACGCGAGCGACGACGCCCAGCAGTGGAATCCAGATCCCGTGGGTACGGCGCCATCGGCCCCGCAGCCACCCGCGGAACCCAACTGGCACCTGGGTGAGGATGGTGAGCTCGACGAGCTCGACGAGCTCGACGAGCTGGACGAGTTCGACGAGCTCGATGAGCAGGACCTTGAAGGCGAGCTCGTCGATGCGCCGCTCGTCGAGTCGGTCAATGATTTCGATGCGACCGAGATGCAATCGTCCGGGTTGACATCGTCCGGTTTGAGATCGACCGATCTGGACGGCGACCTGTATGAGTGGGTGGAGGAGGATCCTCGCGAGCCGGACGGTCATGCCCGGGTGCTCAACCTGCCCCTGCGTGGCCCCATCAGCGAGCGCGAGCCTTCCTGACCGCGATTCGCTAGCCTCAACCCGTGCGTGATCTCGGGACCCTCATCAAGGCATATGACGTCCGCGGAGTTGTCCCCGATCAATTCGATGCCGACCTCGCTCACCAGATCGGTGCTGCCTTCGTTCGGGCGATCGGTATCGCCGCCGCCGACGGTGGCCCAGGTGCGGTCGTCGTTGGGCATGACATGCGGCCCTCCGGGCCCGATCTGGTAGCCGCTTTCGCCGACGGCGTGCGCGAGCAGGGCTGCGATGTGGTCCTCATCGGTCTGTGCAGTACCGATGGTCTGTATTTCGCCTCAGGGAACCTCGGCCTACCGGGCGCCATGTTCACGGCCAGCCACAATCCGGCCCAGTACAACGGCATCAAGTTGTGTCGTGCCGGGGCTGCTCCGGTTGGCCAGGACACCGGTCTAGCCGAAATTCGTCAGATGCTGGAACGTGGAGTTCCGACCTTCGACGGGCCTTTGGGTGCCGTTCGCTCGCAAGACACCACGGCCGACTATGCAGCGTTCCTGCGCTCCCTGGTCGACCTTTCCACCATCCGACCACTCAAGGTCGTGGTCGATGCGGGTAACGGCATGGCCGGTTTCACAGTTCCGGCGGTATTGGGCGATGAGGCTGGGCTTCCGGCACTGCCGTTGGATATCGAAGCCATGTACTTCGAACTTGATGGCACATTTCCCAATCACGAGGCGAACCCGATCGAGCCAGCGAATCTTGTCGACCTACAGGGGCGCGTACTGCAGACCGGCGCGGACCTCGGTCTGGCGTTCGATGGTGATGCCGATCGGTGCTTCGTGATCGACGAGCGGGGCGGCATCGTCAGCCCGTCAACTCTTACGGCGTTGATCGCTGCGCGCGAGCTTGCCCGGTACCCAGGTTCGGCAATCATCCATAACCTCATTACCTCGAAGGCTGTGCCCGAGGTGGTGCTGGAACACGGTGGTCGGCCGATTCGCACGCGCGTGGGGCATTCGTTCATCAAGGCGACGATGGCTGAGACCGATGCGGTGTTCGGCGGGGAACACTCCGGACACTTCTACTTCAGAGATTTCTGGCGAGCAGACTCCGGAATGCTCGCCGCGCTACACACCATCGCGGCGCTGGGTCACACGCCGGCGGGAACAACACTTTCCAGCATGCTCGCCGAGTACGACCGTTACGTGGCCAGCGGCGAAATCAATACCCCGGTCGCGGACCAACGTGCCGTCATGGCACAGATAGGTCAGGAATTCGGCAGCCGGGTCGGGACGTCGATTGATGAACTTGATGGCCTGACGGTAGACGGTGGCAGTTGGTGGTTGAACGTACGTCCCAGCAATACCGAGCCACTGTTGCGGCTGAATGTCGAGGCCCAAGATGCGGCCACGATGACCCAGGTTCGCGATGAGGCACTGGCCCTGATGAGAGGTGGCGCGGCATGAACGATCACGGGGATCACGGGAGTGATCGCGCAGCAGGCACAAGCTCCACCGCGGTCGGGCCGCTGGGACTCAGCCCGCAGTTGTGGGAGGTGCTCGCCTGTCCCTGTCCGCGCCATGAGTCGGTAACGCCCGATGTCGAGGCGTCGGTGATTCGCTGTGTCGCCTGTGACACCACGTTCCCAGTGCGCGACGGGATTCCGGTGATGCTGCTGGATGAGGCAACGCCGGGCCCGCAGGGCATCGGCGGCGCGGGCGCGCGCAACTAAGCGCGCACGAAACGGCGCTTGCGCATGGCATTTTGCGTCTCGGGTTCCCGCAAGGACTATGCCTGGGGAATCGTCGATGGATTAGCTGACTGGACGGGCCTTCGCGACGGATCCACGCAGGCTGAACTGTGGTTCGGCGTGCATCCCAGTGGCCCCGCGCAGCTCCACGGTAGGTCCGACTTACTCTCAGACCACTTAAGCGAACAGGATGCTCCGCTGCTGGTGAAGTTGCTGGCAGCAGCCCAACCGCTCTCCGTGCAGGTCCATCCCGATGCTGCACGGGCGGCAGCAGCCTGGCGTGTGCAGCAGGAGCCGGGGGCGCCACAGGTCTATGCAGATCCCTGGGAAAAGACCGAGATGCTCGTTGCTCTGACGGAGTTCACCGCATTTGCTGGCTGGCGGGAGAGTGCGCAGGCCGCCGACCTGCTCACGGCGATACCCGGTACCGAGGCGGCCCGCAGCGCACTACTGGCCGGGGATCGCGGAGCAGCGATTCGAGCACTCCTTGCGGTAGCCCCCCTCGGCCCAGCCGTGCAGGCCTTAGAGCGCGTTGCCGTGGATCTGCCGGACATCCAGCGTTCAGCGATCAAGGCTGCCATCAGCGCCTATCCAGATGACGCGGGCGTACTGCTCCTCCCACTGCTGGCCGTTGAGCACCTGGTCCCCGGTGATGCCCTCTACGTGCCAGCAGGTGTGCCACACAGTTACGTAGCCGGTATCGGGCTCGAGGTCATGACGAGTTCAGACAACGTTGTGCGCATGGGCCTAACACCGAAGGCGGTGAATATCGATGAAGCACTCGCGGCTTTGCGCGATGACCGAGCACCACTGGTACTTCGTGGCGGTGACGACCTGAATCCACCTGGTGCGCCATTTGGTGTGGCGCTGCTGCGATCGGGTGAGCGGATTATGGACTCTGGCGCATATCGAGTCGTCGTCGCGATCGCCGGGGAACTGCAGGCGCGCGTTGGTTCTGACCCAGTGCTGACAGTGCCGATGGGTGCCGCGCTGGTGGTGACCGCCGAGGAGCCGGAGCTGCTGCTGCAGTGCGATGGCCTGGTCGCACTGGTCCGCCATGCCTGACCGATGTGGCCATCGTGCGGGGAGAGCTCGATGAGCTCTGAGGGTGGTTATCGATGAGCACTGAGGGCGGTCTGCGTGCGGTCGTAGCCGCCCTGCTCGCCAACGTTGGCATCGCCATCAGCAAGTTCGTAGCCTTCGCATTCACCGGTTCAAGTTCGCTGTTGTCCGAGGCAATTCACTCGGTTGCGGATTCATCGAATCAGGTGCTGCTCCTGATCGGACATCGGCGTTCACAGCGCCCTGCCGATGCACAGCATCCGTTCGGCTACGGCCGCCGCCGATATGTCTACGGCTTCATTGTGGCGATCGTGCTCTTTCTCATCGGTGGACTGTTCTCGCTCTACGAAGGCTGGCACAAGTGGCAGCATCCTGAGCCATTGTCAGATGCCTGGATCGCCTTCCTAGTCCTTGGTGTCGCCATCGTGTTGGAGGCCTTCAGTTTTCGCACTGCCCTACGCGAAGCCAACAAGGCGCGATCACGGCGTTCCCTACTGCGCTACATCCGTGATGTCCGCCAGCCCGAACTCCCGGTCATCCTGTTGGAAGACACCGGCGCGCTCGTCGGCCTAGTGTTGGCATTCCTCGGCGTGTCAGCAGCGGTCATCACCGGTGATGGCAGATTCGATGCCGTTGGCGCCATGGGTGTTGGCACGCTCTTAGTTGTCATTGCCATCTTCCTGGCAATGGAGATGGCAGCCATGCTCGTTGGCGAATCTGCACTGCCAGAGGAGGTCAGCGCCATCGAGCGAGCCCTCAACGACAGTTCATCGGTGGAACGCATCATCCACCTGCGCACCATGCATGTGGGCCCGGATGAACTCCTGGTTGCAGCGAAGATCGCCATCCGTGAGCAGGCCACCGCGGCGCAGATTGCCGCGGGGATCGACGAGGCGGAGCGTGCGCTTCGCAGCGCGGTTCCCTCCGCTCGGTATGTGTTCATCGAGCCGGACCTTGACCGATCGCTGCTCGGCGGTGCCGGCGAATCAAGCGAACCGGGGACCGAGCATGGCTCCGCTCACTGATCTCCTCATGGCCGCCAGCCAGCCGGTCATCGATCCCCTGCGCGGCACAATCGCTGGAGCCCTCATCCTCATCGGCCTGGGTGTGCTGTTGATTCCGCTGGGTATTCGTCGCGCGAAATCAAGGAATTCCGACCGCCCTAAGCCGTAGCCTGACCACACTGGTGGGCACCTGCTGCAGGAGGGCGGATGCGCGCGGCACCTCGTCGTTTGGTCTGGGTCATCACCGTGGCAGCCCTTGCCGCGACCACTGCGATGCCGTCTGCCTACGGCAGTGGCGGTCTTGACGTGGAGAACCGCACCCTCACTTCGGGCACGTTGGGTGTGACCTACCCGACGGAAGAGATCAGTGCTGTCGGCGCAGGAGTGACGCCTTATTCCTGGACCGTATCCGCTGGGTCACTGCCGTCAGGGCTGTCACTGACGACGGTCAACAACAAAGGCAGAATCTCCGGCATCCCAGATGCCACGGGTACCTACACCTTCACCCTGCAGGTCGCGGACTCGGCGACGGCGACAGCGACGCGAAACTTCGTGATTCCGATCTACCCGGTACTCCAAGTCACCTCAAGTTCACTGCCTGCCGGTGTGGTGGGCTTGACGTATTCGGCTGCGTTGTCAGCATCGGGTGGCAGTGGTAGCTACACCTCATGGTCAATCATCAGTGGAGCATTGCCCCCAGGATTGACCCTGGCTGCCGGGGTCATCTCAGGCACCCCGACAGCCGTGGGCTTTTCAGAATTCATGGTGCGCGTTACCGACAGCGTGGGCATCACGATGGATCGCACACTTGGGATCAACGTTGAGCCCTCCGGTCAACTGGCCATCGCAGCCACTCCCGTTGGGCAGGTCACCGTCAACATCCCCTACAACCTGCAGTTGACGGCCAGTGGCGGGAGTCGGATCTACTCGCGATGGGCTGTTGTGGCTGGCAATCTGCCCTCGGGCCTGTCCCTGAATGCCACATCCGGCTTGATCAGCGGCACACCGTCAAGTACGGGAACATTTACAGCCACGGTGCAGGTTGCTGATTCGGACACCACGACAGCGACACGAATCCTCACCTTCACCGTGGGTACCTCACCGTGTGCTGCCGACGACACACTCGGGCCCATCACATCAGCGCAGAACTCGTCGCTTCCACCCGCAGGACTCCCGGCAGGTCGTGCCCTGGTCCTCGAATGCGGGAGCCCGCACACCCACACTCTTGCGGCGCTGCCAACAGACGCGCCGGTCGCTATCCAGGTGCGCTCCTTCGCGACGTCGCTGCGCACGGAAGGTCGAAACGATAGCGGTCAGCCGACCGGCATCCGCGATGGAAACGTCGCCCTCCTGCACCAGACTTCCGGTTCGACCGTGGGACTCTCCGGTGGCGGGGCGCTACCCCGCTCGACCGTACGAGCCTGGATTCTGCCGTCCACCAGCTTGGGATCCTTCATCGCAGATGCCGATGGCGCATTTAGTGCCAGTTTCGCGATGCCTCCCGGCATCATGCTCGGGTCGCAGACCGTGCAGGTGAACATGCTCGGACCTGACCGGCAGGTGCGCTCGGTCTCCCTTGGCGTCGCCGTAGTCGAACCGCCGAGAGCAACCACGCGGATCCGCCTGCAGGCGAGTGTGCGATTTCGACCCAGCTCAGCAAAGTTGACTGGTCCGGCCCAGGCGCGACTGGACAATCTCATCGAGCGAATCGGCGAAGATGCCGTGCTGCAAGTCTCGGTCCGCGGGTATGCCCGCGATCCGGTCCGACCGGGGACTTCCTCCGCCACCAGGCGTCGCCAGAACCTGGCGCTGGCCGGTCGCCGGGCTGCCGCCGTCGCCCAATACCTGCGCAGCAACGGGGTGAGCGTCGCGATAACCCAGCAGGCAAGGCGCCCGGGACGCAATATCCCCGGTGCCAAGGCACGTCGAGTGAACGTCTCAGTAGTAGTGAGCCGGATCACCTAGGCCCGGCTAGCGCCGAGGGTGCAGTATGCCGAGTCTCTGGCAGACTATGGGGGCTGATGATGGCCCGGAGCCCTGGTCCCCGTCACGGCGTCCCCTGAAGGCGAACCATCGAAGCCTCGTGACGTTCGCAACCCAACGCCTCCAAGGAGTGACGCATGTCTGTTTTCAAGGCCGATGGCAGCCCCGACTTCAAGGTTGCCGACCTTTCCCTTGCCGATTTCGGCCGTGACGAAATCCGTCTCGCCGAGCATGAGATGCCCGGACTGATGGCTATGCGCGCCGAGTACGGCGCGACGAAGCCGTTGCGTGGTGCTCGCATCACCGGCTCCCTGCACATGACCGTGCAGACTGCAGTGCTGATCGAAACCCTGGTCGAACTTGGCGCAGATGTGCGCTGGGCCTCCTGCAACATCTTCTCCACCCAGGACCACGCCGCGGCCGCGGTCGTCGTCGGCCCCAAGGGCACCGTCGATGCGCCCAATGGTGTGCCGGTGTACGCCTGGAAGGGCGAGACACTTCCGGAGTACTGGTGGTGCACGGAGCAGATCCTGATGTGGCCGGACGGCGGGGGTCCGAACATGATCCTGGACGACGGTGGGGATGCGACCCTGCTCGTGCATAAGGGCAGTCAGTTCGAGGCTGCTGGCCTAGTGCCGAACGCCGACGAGTCCACCTCCGAGGAATACGCGGTGGTCTTGGAGACCCTGCGTCGCTCGCTGACCGAGGATTCCCAGCGGTGGACGCGCATCGCTGCCGGCATCCGCGGCGTGACCGAGGAGACCACCACCGGTGTGCACCGTCTCTACGAGATGCTGCGCGAAGGATCACTGCTATTCCCGGCGATCAACGTCAACGATTCGGTGACCAAGAGCAAGTTCGACAACAAGTACGGCTGCCGTCACTCGCTCGTGGATGGCATCAACCGAGCCACCGACACCATGCTTGGCGGCAAGGTCGCCGTCGTATGCGGGTTCGGCGATGTCGGCAAGGGCAGTGCTGATTCGCTGCGCGGCCAGGGTGCTCGGGTCATCGTCACCGAGGTGGACCCGATCTGCGCGCTGCAGGCGGCAATGGACGGCTACCAGGTCGCTCGACTCGAGGATGTACTCGACACGGCGGATATCTTCATCACCGCCACCGGGTGCTTCGATGTCATCACCGCAGAGCACATGCAGCAGATGAAGCACCAGGCGATCGTGGGCAACATCGGCCACTTCGACAATGAGATCGATATGGCCGGCCTTGCCAAGGTGCCGGGGATCCGCCGGAAGACCATTAAGCCACAGGTCGACGAGTGGACCTTCGCTGACGGTCACTCGATCATCGTGCTTTCCGAGGGTCGCCTGCTCAACCTGGGGAACGCAACAGGCCATCCGTCGTTCGTGATGTCCAACTCGTTTACCAACCAGGTCTTGGCTCAGATCGAGTTGTTCACCAAGTTGGATGAGTACCCGCTCGGTGTCTACACGCTGCCGAAGCACCTGGACGAGAAGGTCGCCCGCTTGCACCTGGATGCCCTCGGTGTTCGGTTGACCGAGTTGTCCAAGCCGCAGGCTGAGTACCTGGGCGTGGATGTAGCCGGTCCCTACAAGCCGGATCACTACCGCTACTAAGCAACGGCGCAAGACAGTGGGGCGGTGACCGGTTGGTCGCCGCCCCACTGCTTTGCACCGGTAGGGTGCAACCGTGCCCACATCGGTGCGTTCGAAAACGTCGACACGTGCGCCCTTGACCCTCGTGATGCCCGCCTTCAACGAGGAGCGCACGATCATGCTCGCCATCGAGCGCGTGCTCGCCCAACCCTTCGTCGGCGAGCTCATCATCGTGAACGATGCGTCAAGCGACGGGACCGGCGCCATTTTGGCCGGGATCAAGAACCGCCGAGTCAGGGTGTTGACCCATACGGTGAATCAGGGCAAGGGAGCTGCGCTGCGCACTGGTATTGCCGCCGCGACCAAGGCCTTCGTCGGTATCCAAGATGCCGACCTGGAGTACGACCCTGCGGAACTATCTCGGCTGCTCGCTCCGTTGCAGGACGGCCGCGCTGACGTGGTCTTCGGATCACGCTTTATTAGTGGTGACGCCCATCGCGTGCTGTATTTCTGGCACAGCCTCGGCAACCGCCTGCTGACCCTCGTTTCCAACATGACCACCGATCTCAACCTCACGGACATGGAAACCTGCTACAAGGTTTTCAAGCGAGAGTTAATCCAGGCCCTGACCATTGAGGAGAACCGATTCGGGTTCGAACCCGAGATCACCGCCAAGGTTGCCAAGTCCGGGGCGCGCATCTACGAGGTAGGCATCTCCTATGCCGGTCGCACCTACGCGGAAGGTAAGAAGATCGGCTGGAAAGATGGTTTCTCGGCACTTCGCTGCATCATCAAGTACGCCTGGCGCGAGCGGCGCACACAGCCCATCATGAATGCAGGCCTCACGGTGCATCAGCAGGCGGCGCGCCTAGCAAGGTAGCGTTCCAGGATGTCGATGGCGCAGACGAATGCAGACCAAACAGCACGTCGGATAGCACCACCGGACTACCCGGGCTGTCCGGCATCAGTGCCGCTGGCGCTGGCCAAGGGACCACTACGTGCACCACGTTGGGGTGTCTGGGACTGCGTCATCATGATCGTCGGCGCACTTGTGCTTTCCGGTGGAGTAATCATCACCCTGCAGGCGATCCAGGCACCGACCCTTGCCGTGCTCTTCATCGGCAGCGTTGCACCCTGGGTGTTCCTGGGCGGCTATCCGCTGGTGATCACTGCCTGGCGTGGCAATGGCCCTCGCATTGACCTTGGTCTGACTCTGCGCTGGATCGATGTTGGTTGGGCGGTGATTGCCGGGGTCGTGGGTCTGCTCATCGCCGGGCTGCTCGCCCTGGCAACTCAGGCGATCTTCGGAGAGTTCACCTCGGCGGGTGCCGAGGTTGCCGAGGAGATTCGTCAGGCGGGTGGGACTGCTGGTGTGCTGGTCTTCGCGCTCCTCCTGGTGATCGGGGCACCTATCGTGGAGGAGTTGGCCTTTCGAGGGCTGGTGTTCAACAGCTTGCGCAAGGCAGGTGTCGGTATCGCTTGGACGCTGGTGATCAGCAGTGTGGCGTTCGCGGTGATCCACTTCGAGCCCACGCGCATGCTGGTGCTGCTCGCCCTGGGTCTGGTCTTGGGCATCGTTCGCTGGCGCACCCGCTCACTGCTGGCGCCGATGATCACCCACGCGATGATCAATGCTCCAGCGGCCCTCGTTCTCACCGTGGGTATGGCCATCTGAGCCTCGAACGCACTCGTGGCGGCCACTCGCCCCCGGACCGTTGGTTTCATGACACCATGACGCCATGACGCAGCAGGACACCGGCGGTCGCACCATGGGTCGCGGTCGAGTCCTGGTGGTCGACGACGACCAGGCCCTGGCCGAGATGCTGGGCATCGTGCTACGCGGTGAGGGATTCGAGCCGTATTTCTGCGCCGATGGACTAGAGGCGCTGACAGCCTTTCGCGAGTCACGCCCAGACGTCGTACTGCTGGACCTGATGCTTCCGGGCCGGGATGGAATCGATGTCTGCCGGGCTATTCGCGCCGAATCCGGTGTTCCCATCGTCATGCTGACCGCCCGCAGCGACACCGTTGATGTCGTGGTCGGACTGGAGTCGGGTGCGGATGACTACGTGGTTAAGCCGTTCAAGCCCAAGGAACTGGTGGCTCGCATCCGAGCGAGGATGCGCCGGCTCGATGAACCCGCGGTCAGCAACCTTTCCATAGGCGACGTTGAGATTGACGTGAGCGGGCACAATGTGAAGCGCAATGGTCGAGTGATCTCTTTGACACCGCTTGAATTTGACCTGCTGGTCTGTCTTGCACGTCGACCGGGGCAGGTATTCACGCGTGAAGCGCTGTTGCAGGAGGTGTGGGGATATCGGCATGCTGCCGACACTCGACTCGTGAATGTCCACGTGCAGCGACTTCGTTCCAAGATTGAACATGATCCTGAACAGCCAGAGATCGTGATTACGGTGCGTGGTGTCGGATACAAGGCCGGTAACGGCGCATAGGGTGCGCGCGGCCGACCAGTTGCTGCGCTGGCCGCGCAGACTCCGCAGTACTTGGCGCGGATCGTTGATCCTGCGCGTGACCTCCACGACGCTGGTGCTCTCATTCGTCGCGATCGGATTACTCGGCTTCCTGCTGCTTTCCCGCATCACCACGGGATTGCTGGATGCCAAGGAACGCAGTGCGGTGACCGAGGCCACCGTGGGTTTGAGTGAGGCGCAACGATTGATGGACGCCGCCGACACGGGAGCAACAACGCCGGTAGCGGGTCGATTGGTTGACACGGTGGTTACGGCCCTCGCAGCCCGTGCTGGTTCCCCTGGGCTCTTCGATGTATTGCTGCTGAGTTCTGGCCCGGAGGAGAACGCTCCCGAGCGTGGCACCAATCTGGTTGCAGAGTCGAGCGTGCCTCCTGCCCTGCGCGAGGTCATCAGCCAGTCGCTGAGTCAGGCCTGGACGTTCAGTGAAATTCAGTACCTGGATGGCCGATCCGTGCCCGGGTTGGTAGTCGGTGCTCCACTGGTCATTCCGACAGTGGGGCTGTACGAGTTGTACTTCCTCTTTCCCCTAGATGTCGAACAGCAGACTCTTGAACTGGTGCGGGGCGCGGTCGTCGTTACCGGCATCGTGCTCGTTGGACTCGTCGTAGTCGTGGCTCTGCTGGTGACGCGACAGGTGGTGGCGCCCGTCCGCACAGCGGCCCGCACCGCCTCGCGATTCTCCGAAGGGCACCTAGGGGAGCGCCTTGAGGTGAAGGGTGAGGATGATCTCGCTCGACTGGCAGCTTCGTTCAACGACATGGCTACCAGCATCGCTGAACAGATCACTCAACTAGAGCAGTTATCCACCCTGCAACAGCGGTTCGTCTCAGATGTTTCACACGAGCTGCGCACGCCCCTGACAACCATTCGAATGGCGGCCGACGTCATGTTCGAGCACCGCGACGCTTTCGACGCGCCAACCGCTCGCGCTGCGGAACTACTCCAGGCCCAGCTTGATCGTTTTGAATCCCTGCTCGTTGATCTGTTAGAGATCTCTCGCTTTGATGCCGGCGTTGCAGTCCTAGAGGCAGAGACCGTCGAGATCATCGACCTCGTTACTCGTGTCGCTGAGACCATGCACCCACTTGCGGTGCGCGCTGGTATCTCAATGCATATTCGTTGCACTGCGGAAGACACGGCAGCGCGCGTGGATCCCCGGCGAGTAGATCGGGTACTGCGAAATCTGATGAGTAATGCCGTCGAGCATGCCGACGGCAAGGACGTGCAGGTGACGGTAGGGGCCGATGATCTCGCAGTAGCCGTGACGGTTCGCGATTTTGGAATTGGATTACATGCTGACCAACTCGATCAAGTATTCGAGCGATTCTGGCGAGCCGATCCAGCCCGGGCTCGGTCCACTGGAGGCACCGGACTTGGGTTGGCGATCGCGGTCGAGGACACCCGATTGCATGGCGGAGTACTCGAAGTGTGGGGGGCCCCGGGTGATGGTGCCTGCTTCCGCCTGACCCTTCCACGCCTGCCGAATGCCGATATGGGTGCCTCACCACTGCCGCTCGTGGATGAGATGACTGCTGAGGATGAGCAGTACACGATGCACCAGCAGCGCACAGTTGGTCCAGAGGTCGAGGCCCTCGCGAGTACGCCTACGTCGGGTCAGCGATGAAGAGCTCCCGTACCGTGGGGTCCAAGTTGCCGCTGATGATCGGTGCGCTCATTGCTTCAGGCAGTGTCGTGGGTTGCGGCATCGTTCCCGGTTCATTCCTGGCGCAGGTACCGGTGTCTGGGCCGATCGAGCAGGGCGCATCCCTTGATCTCACGCCGGCGAACCAATTCATTCGGGTACTGGCTCGGGCACCGGTCCCCGGCATGACGCCAGTGCAGATCGTGCAGGGATTCTTGGATGCGTCAGCCTCGTTCGACGGTGATCACGCAGTTGCGCGTGAGTACTTGACCGCTGCTGCCAGCACCACTTGGGACCCTGGTTCCGGGGTGCAGATCTACGACGGGATTCCAGAGCTCACCACTTCGCAAACCTCCGTTGGCCTTCGTGCTCCGCAGGTTGGCAGGATCGCCAGTGACGGGACCTACTCGGTAGCCAATCCGGGCACGCTGTTGGATCTGAACTTCACCTTGGAGGAGCAGGATGGGCAGTGGCGTATCGCTCGCCTGCCGGCGGGATTGGTGTTGTCTTCGTCCGACGTAGATCGCTCCTTTCGTGCTCTGAACGTGTACTTCTTCAACCCGTCATTAAGCACGCTGGTTCCTGATGGTCGTCTCATTCCAGTCATCGGAGCTGGTCAGCCCACCACGTTGATTCGCTACCTGCTGCAGGGGCCCTCCACCTGGTTGAAGCCAGCAGTACGCACAGGGTTTCCCGCGGGTGTAGAGCTCAATCTGGAGTCCGTGCCCGTTGAGTCCGGAGTCGCGCGCGTAGACCTCACGGCAGGTGCAGCCCTGACTGATGATGAAACTCGCACCGCAATCTCGCAGCAGGTGGTGTGGACGCTGCGCCAGGTCCCTGGTGTGACTTCGGTGGCAATCACCGTCAATGGTCAGCCGATGATCGTTCCGGGTGTGGTGAACCCGCAGCCCAGGGACGCATGGCCCTCAGTGGATCCGGCGGGCTTGCCAGAACCGAGCTTTGGGTATCTATCGCGAAGTCGAACCATCGTGCGGCTCACTGACCAGGGTCAGCGCGCGATTCCCGGAGCCGCTGGCACCGGTGGGACCACGCTGGTGGAATTGGCGATCGCCCGTGACTCAAAGCGGGTCGCTGGTTTGGACGGTCAGGGCACCCTGTGGTCCGGCCGGCTCGAACCGGGTGCACCGCTGCGCAAGGTGTTGGCCGACCGTCCACTCTCAAGTCTGGCGTTTGGACCCAACGGCGCCATCTGGACTATGGACTCACGCGATGGACTCATTGAGGTAGATGACGATGGCAAGGTGCGAGGGATTTCGGTGCTTGGACTTCCTCCGGATGCGCTGTTGCGCGCCGCAATTCCGAGTCGGGACGGAACTCGATGTGTTCTGGTGATCCAGCAGGGCGCCCAAAGCTCCGTGCTCCTGGCGCGCATCGTGCCTGGTGTCCGCGGTGCTCCACCGTCGGTGACCGGGCCGCGTCGGGTAGAGGCAACCTTGACCCAGGTTGTCGACGCCTCATGGTCGGGTGCTGGTGAGCTGGCCGTGTTGGGGAGCCCGGACATCGCGCCACTGTCAGTGTGGAGCGTTGACCTCACTCGGAACAGTGCCGCTGATCGTGGCGGACCTACTGCCGCGGTCACCGTGGCAGCTGCGCCGGGGCATCCGATATTGGTGGGCGCGGCGGACGGCGTGGTCTACGGCTATCGGGCTGCAGGTTGGGACTCAATCGGCGAGGGAACTGCGCCCGCGTATCCCGGGTAGCGGAGCGCCGGCCGCGGCAATGACCGCACATGCGCTTACGGCCAGACCCGCGGTTGCGAGGCAGTTCTGCATCGCGCGCAGGGTGGCTCCAGTGGTGACCACATCGTCAACAATGACCAGCACACGGGTCTGCGCTGCGTACCGAAGTTCTTCGATTCGAGTCACGTGAAATTCACCTGCTGATAGTGTCAAGCGCTCCTCGCGACTGCGTCCCACTTGGCGAACCCCCGTTGGTCGACGCCGCAGAGCCTCGATGACGCATGCAGGTTGACCGAGATGTTCCAGGGTCTGGCAGGCCGACCGGGCGAGTGCGGCGACCACGTCCATGCCTCGTACCACTCGTGACGCCGAATGCGGTGGTACCGGCACCACCGCAAGTGGTCGATCCGTGATCGCGGCGAGCGAACGTGCCAAGCCAAGGCCCAGCGGTTCGAGGAGATCGCGTGTACCGGCTTCCTTGAAGCGCAGGATTACGCGACGACCAATACCGGTGTAAGGCCAGGCGGCGACCGTGAGAGCGCAGGCTTGCGTTGCGCCGGTAGAGACGGCAGCGGGATCACCTGCAACCAGTACGGACCAGCAGGGTGCACACAGGGTCATGCCGGGCAGATCGCAGCCGGCGCAGGCGCGTGACAACACCAGATCCGCGATCGCGGCTGGGAGGTCAGCAACGCTAGTAGGCAATCGGACCATCGCAGCAGCGTGGCCTAGATTTGCACAAGGAGCTCAGGCCCGGGGCGAATTGTGCAGGAGATCAGAGCTGGTACTACTTGTGAACAACGGTCAACATGTGAACCACGCTTAACTGGTAGGAAGTTGCGTTAATCCCTGCTGCACGCCGACGACGACAGCCTCCATGCGGGAGCGTGCCGGGAGTTTCTCCAGGATCGCGCGGACATGGTTCTTCACCGTGTTCTCTGTGATACCCAGGGTGGTGGCGATCTCCCGATTCGTCTGACCCTCCGCGAGGTGGTTGAGCACTTCACGCTCACGTGGGGTGAGGTCCTGCTGCTGCCAGGTCGGTCGACGTGGTGCGTCGGCAACTTCTACCGGGAGCAGATCGGCGTACCAGGCGTCCACTCGAACTCCACGGTGCAGCAGGGCACGGCGTAGCGCGGACTCGTGGACTCGAAAGCCTGCATTCCGTGCCACCGATCGAGAAGCATCGTTGCCTACCTGGGCACACCAGCGGATGACCTCCAGGTTCAGGGCGGCGAATCCCCAGCGACAGGTCAGGCGGAGTGAGCGGGAGGCAAGTCCACGATTACGTGCTGCTTCGGCGACCAGGAATCCCACGTCGGCGCCGGCTGCGCCATCGGGGCGAAGGTCGATGGTCCCGCACCACGGACCTCCACCGACGGTGATAGCCCAGGTTGGTGTATCCCACCAGCGGGGTCCGGGGCCTCGTTCGGCGATGAACTCCTCGGCATGCATAGGGAGATAGGGGTACGGAACCGTCGTCCAACGAATGATGTCGTCGTCTTGACAGCCTGCCGTGATGGCTTCGCGGTCATCGGGGTCTAGGGGGCGGAGGACCACGGTGCCATCGGTCAGGGTGGGTACCAGCGAAGGTGAACTGGACTGCGGTGAGCGGCCCGCCACACCTGAATCCTACTGGCGGCCCCGCGGCGTCTACGATGCAGAAGGTTGGGTTTGTTTGGTATTCGTGGCGACGAAGGGTTTTCGGTGGGCGTTCTCGACAAGATCCTGCGTGCTGGTGAGGGGCGCATCGTCCGCCGCCTGGAGGGAATTGCCAGGGCGGTCAATGAGATTGAAGACGAGTATGTCGCGCTCACTGACGCAGAGTTGCGTGCGTTGACCGATGAATATCGCCAGCGGTACCAGGGCGGGGAAAGTTTGGATGATCTGCTCCCCGAGGCGTTTGCCACGGTGCGTGAGGCAGCCCGGCGCACCCTTGGTCAGCGCCACTACGACGTGCAGCTGATGGGTGGCGCAGCTTTGCACATGGGCAACATCGCAGAGATGCGCACTGGTGAGGGCAAGACACTGGTCTCGACCCTGCCTGCATACCTCAACGCCATCTCTGGCAAGGGCGTGCACGTGGTCACCGTCAATGATTACCTGGCTGAGCGTGACGCCGAATGGATGGGTCGAGTTCACCGCTTCCTCGGCTTGGAAGTCGGCGTGATCCTCGCAAATATGACTCCGGAACAGCGTCGAGCCGCGTATGCGGCCGACATCACCTATGGCACGAACAATGAATTCGGTTTCGATTATCTGCGTGACAACATGGCCTGGTCGCGGGCCGAGATGGTTCAGCGCGGCCACAACTTCGCCGTCGTCGATGAAGTCGACTCCATCCTCATTGATGAGGCGCGTACTCCGCTCATCATCAGCGGCCCGGCTGATCAGGCAACACACTGGTACGCAGAGTTCGCACGCTTGGCCCGCGGCCTGACTCGTGACGTTGACTACGAAGTCGACGAGAAGAAGAAGACCATCGGTGTCCTTGAGTCAGCGATCGAAAAAGTTGAGGATCAACTCGGCATCGACAATCTCTACGACACGGTCAACACGCCGCTGGTTGGCTTTCTGAACAATGCCATCCGGGCTAAAGAACTCTTCAGGCGAGACCGCGACTACGTGATCATGGATGGCGAAATCCTGATCGTTGATGAGCACACTGGCCGTATCCTCCATGGCCGCCGCTACAACGAAGGCCTACATCAGTCGATCGAAGCCAAGGAGGGGGTGGAGATCAAGGCTGAGAACCAAACCTTGGCAACCATCACCCTGCAGAATTTCTTCCGCCTCTACGGCCGACTGTCCGGCATGACCGGTACGGCCATGACTGAAGCCAACGAGTTCTCACAGATCTACAACCTTGGTGTTGTGCCCATTCCGACCAACCGACCTATGGTCAGGATCGATGAACCGGACCTCATCTTCCGAACTGGGCAGGCAAAGCTTGATGCTGTCGTTGCGGACATCGCCGAGCGGCATGCCAAGGGGCAGCCGGTTCTCGTGGGCACCACGAGTGTGGAGAAGTCCGAACTTCTCTCAGGGATGCTGAAGCGCAATGGCGTGCCGCACGAGGTTCTCAACGCTAAGCACCACGAGCGCGAGGCCTCGATCGTCGCCCAGGCAGGCCATCGGGGCGCGGTCACCGTGGCGACGAACATGGCTGGGCGTGGTACAGACATCATGCTCGGTGGCAATCCGGAGTTCATGGCAACCGAGGAGCTCCACCGACGTGGTCTGTCACCGATCGAGGATCCGCAGGCCTATGAAGCAGCCTGGCCCGAGGCGGTGGCCAAGGCACAGGCCACGGTCGCAGCCGAGCATGACGAGGTCGTCGCACTGGGGGGCCTGTATGTCCTCGGTACCGAGCGGCATGAGTCTCGGCGCATTGACAATCAGTTGCGTGGTCGTTCTGGCCGGCAGGGTGACCCCGGTGAGTCCCAGTTCTATCTCTCTCTAGAAGACGACCTCATGCGCCTGTTCAAGGCCGACATGGTCGATGCGTTTCTTCGTCGCTTCAATGTCCCCGATGACGTGCCAATCGACGCGAAGATGGTGACCAATGCGATCAGAAGTGCGCAGTCGCAGGTGGAAGCGCAGAACTTCGAGATCCGCAAAGATGTCCTGAAGTACGACGATGTCCTCAATCGGCAGCGTCTCGTCATCTATGACGAGCGTCGGCGAATCCTCGAAGGTGAGGACATCCAGGAGCAGGTACGTGGGTTCATCGATGACACCGTCGAGGCCTACGTCGTGGCGGCCACGTCGAATGGGTACCCGGAAGATTGGGACCTTGATCAGTTGTGGACGGCTCTTCGGCAGCTGTATCCGGTTTCGGCAACAGTGGAGGAGCTGGAGGAACTCTCCGGTGGGGGTCGTGATGGGCTCAGCACTGATTTCCTCGCATCCGAACTGAAGCGGGATGCCCAGGACGCCTATGACCAGCGTGAGGCCACCTTGGGGTCGGAGGTCATGCGCGAATTGGAGCGTCGGGTGATCCTCTCGGTGCTGGACCGCAAGTGGCGCGAGCACCTCTACGAGATGGATTACCTACGCGATGGCATCGGGCTACGCGCAATGGCTCAGCGTGACCCGCTCGTCGAGTACCAGCGCGAGGGCGTCGATCTGTTCACCGCCATGA
>CAZKFI010000001.1:151742-191898 GCA_964551975.1 uncultured Bifidobacteriaceae bacterium
TCAAGGAGGAAACGGTCGGGTACCTCTTCCACGTTGAAGTGCAGGTGGCTGAAGAGGCCCCGGCCGCAACCGATTCGGATGAGGAACCGGAAGAGGATCTGCCGGCAATGGTCTCCGCTCATCGCCAACAGATCACAGCTCCCGGCTTAACTCCACAGCGACCAACCCAGATGGCCTACTCAGCCCCTGGTGAGAGCGGCGCTGTCGTCCGCGGCGAGATGGTCGCCGACGAGGCAGTTGAGGTCGATCTCGACCCCAACGCCAGTCGAGCGGAACGACGCCGCGCGCAACGTGCCCAACGGAAGCGCAACTAAGCGCACACTCCTCGCCGATCGCATTCAACCCAGACTGATCGCGGTCACCTGCCAGCGCTCACCCTGCGCTTCCAGGCGCATCGCCACGGCACGGGAGCGGTTGGTGCCCACCAGCACCGCGGAGGTCTCTACGGCCCCGGGCGCCACTGGAAGGATTCGGATCGCCCGCACCTGCGCCAGCGAACGAGTGTTCGCGGCGCGGGCTGCAGCGGCGCGGGCACTGGGATGGCGTTGGAATGCGCGTCCACGTGCCTCGAGGAGGGCGAGGGCATCCCGTCGCACCCAGGTTGCCAGTTGCGTTGCAGGTCTGACTCCCGTACCGACCTCGGCGACTGCCCGCGCCAGCCGGGCAATCAAGGCTGGTGCTGGTGGCGACGGCTCGTCATCCTGCTGCGGTTCCGTCAGGGCTGTTGAGCCGACCACCCGCAGGTGGCGCGGCAGAGTAGGCACTGCCGGAATCCCGGGTGCGACCTCCCAGCGCAACGGGAGGGTTTGCTGGCGTGCGCCCTGCACTGCGTGCAGCTGCTCGGTGGGCAGGAGGCGCAGGTGAGCCGAGTGGCTCGTGCCCGTCAGGCCTGATCTGCCGTCGCCATCATCGGCAAGTGGGGAAACAACGGTAATTGCGGACATGATGCTCCTTCGCGGGTTCTCGCGGTGGCTTGGGCTCCGCCCGAGGAGCAACTCCTCGAATGATGCCGTTTGCCTTCGAATGATGCAGTTTGCCTCTGTTTATGGTCAAGTACCTGTGGACAAACTCAGTCCTTGACCATGGTTCGTGCGCACCTGCTTCTCCTCCAACCCAGGATCTGTGGATAACTGCCCACGCGATCGCGAGTCCCACTGTGGTTATGCCACCCTGGCGGGGGTTTTATTCACCGGGAACGGGGGGAATCGACGAGATGAGTGCGAATCCGCTCTGGGCGAAACCCCGATGGTTGTTGGCTGATCAGGCTGATCGACTCCTGGCGGAGGCTGCCGCTCAGGTGCACTCGGACGAGGTCGATGAACTCTTGGACGAGGCGGGGGCGATTCTCTCTGCTGAGCAAGCCCGACTGCACTGGCTGCACCGCCTCGCTGGCCTGGATCTGGTCAGTCTGCGCACGTGGGGCCAGCAGCCCATAGCTGGGTGCCCGGAGCTGGTCGGATCTGATGCATTGATGATGCGGCTCTACCGGGACACCACGAGTCGGGGGCCGCGCTGGGCGATCATCCCCGTGGACGCAGTGATGGCTGTCGAGCAGTTGCCCAGTCGACTTGCCGATGAAGGCTCGACTCTCCGGACCTCCACGGGGCAACGGCCGGGTAGCGCCCGAGCGTTGCCCTGGTCACTTGCTCAGATGCTGCGCAGCTATGTGGGATGGCGCATCCTTTTCTGCAGTCGGGACGGTACTCAGCAGGACGGACAACTGGAACTCGTCGGCGCCGACCATCTCGACATGCGCAGCCAAGGTGATGGATCAACCTGGACCCTGCCGTTTGCCGCGCTCAGCTTCGTCCTCGTCATCCAGGGGTGATCGCGTACCGAGGGTTGGTCCTAGCCCGCTCACTCATCGATCAGTGACTCTGCGTCAACCTCCGACTCCGCGCCGAATGGATGAGCAGAGACGAAGTCGCGGGTTTGCGCATACATGCGTTCGATGTAGGCCTCCAGGGCGCTGGACTCCACGCGCCACTGACCGCGACCGCCCACCTTGATTGCGGGTAGGTCACCCGTACGCACGAGGGCGTAGGCCTGAGCGGCCGAGATGTTCAAGGTCTCGGCAACATCGGCCAGGGTCAAGAAGCGCGAGGTCACAGGCTGATCGTGCCAAATGCGCCTTCACTGAGGAACGCAGACCCAGGGCTGTGGATAGCCGTTGGCGCCCATCGTCATGTTCGGCGCATGCTGACCCGACCTCGCCTCAATGGAACGGAGAAGTCATGTTGCGTGTTCCCGACCAATGGACTGACTGGAGTATTGGCCGCAGAGGGACTGCGGGTCCCAGTGATGGACGCTCTGCAACACCTCGGGTGCCGAGGGCACATCGCCAACGCGGTCCCTGGCTGCGGGACTGGCGGTTATGGCTCGGGATGGCGTTGCTCATCGGCTCGATGTTCATCGGAGCCTGGCTTGTCTCCGCCCCAGATGGCAGCACGCTGGTCTGGCGCGCCGCACGGGACCTTCCCGTAGGCGCCACACCGGAGGTTGTTGCAGTTCCGGTTGCTCTCGGCCAGGCGGCAAACGAGTACTGGTCGGCGGACTCACCCATGACGGGACGCATGGTGCTGCCAGTGCCAGCCGGAGCACTCATCCCCAAAGCTGCTGTCGCACCGACATCAACGGGTGACTATCGACTCGTCACGATTCCAGTGGACCCCTTGCACGCACCTGTTCCGCTTTCCGTGGGTGATGTGGGTCACGCCCACCGGGGCAGTCACCCCAGAACTTGTGTTGTCAAACGCCGTCGTGGCGGAGATCGCCGAGGACCGGATGGGTATCGGGGGCGAACTCGGCGTGGTGTTGCAGGTGGCACCGACACAGGCCGCAACCGTCGTCACGGCGGTGCGCAGTGGCGCTATCGATCTTGTTGCAGTGCCCATGGGGTCACAGTGAACAGCACGTTCCGGGCCACACCGGGCAGTGAACTACGCATCATTTTGGCCGCGCCGCAGATTCACTCCGAGTCAGCGATGGTTGCCGCTGCCAGGCAGTTCGGCATGCAGGTGGTCCGACGGCCCGTCGACGCGGCCGATCTGCTCGCCGTGGCAACGATGGAATCACAGATCCCGGTCGTTATAGGCGCGTACTTGCCGCGCCTTGACTTGGAGGTGGTCAGCCGACTTGATCCGCTCCGGCGGCCGGTCGTCGGCTTGATTGATGAACCAGGTCAGCGCGTGCAACTCCATGCATTCGGCATATCAACGATCGTTGAGTGTTCGGCTGATCCTGCCCAGGCTTTGAGTAGCATCGCCGCTCTTCTGGCACCGCAGGAAACTGAATCCCCAGTGACCGCGCAACAGTTGCCATCGGATGAGTGGGATGAGGTACTGCAGACCGGTGACGGACGCTTGGTAGCAATCTGGGGGCCGCCTGGTGCACCGGGTCGTTCAACGATTGCAGCAGAGTTATCCGCGGAACTTGCTCGTCGACGTCAGCGCACCTGTACGGTTGACGCCGACACCTACGGACCTTCCCTGGCCATGCGTCTTGGCGTGCTGGACGATGTCAGTGGCGTGATCGTGGCCTGCCGTCATGCCGACAACAACTCGCTAACTACGCGTACCCTGCTTTCTGCGACTCGCCTACTGGATGAGCGCTGGTACCTCCTGTCTGGACTCGGCCGAAGTGAACGTTGGCCTGATCTGCGACCAGCTGCACTGACTCGACTTTGGGCGGCATGTCGCAAAACCTTCGACACCACGGTGATTGATGTGGGTGCATGTCTTGAGGCTGATCACCCTGTTGGCTCCGTCGGTCTGACCCTGGAGCGCAACGCTGCCGCTCGCACCGCCGTTGCCAGCGTCGATACCGTCCTCGCAGTCTCGCGGCCTGATTCATTGAGTCTCACGCGCTTGATTAGTGCGCTACCGCAGGTCTACGACCTAGCTCCGCAAGCCTCGATTCGCGTGGTCCTGAATCAGGTACCAAAACGAGGATTCGCACTCGATCAGCTCCGAGACCTGCTGAATCGCGCTGGGCTGGCACCGGAGATTGATGTCATTGCCCTGGATAGCAGGGCACATGAACGGGCGCTCGCGCGAGGCAGCACAATCCGACAGGTGGCACCTGCATCACGGGCGCGGCGCGGCATCCAACAGTTAGCCCAGTCCCTGCTGGCCTAGAGCCAGTGGGACCCGCGGACTTTGCATGCCCTGTGCGAGCCAGCCACGGTGGGTGGGCTGACGGAGTACCGTGCCCGTTGAAGCTGGGTTTTGTTTGAAGCTGGGTTTTCCTCGAGGCTGGGTTTTCCTCGAGGCCGGGTATTGGAGGTGGAAATGCCGGAGCGCCTTGGTGCGCCGGATGCCGCGTTCCTCTACCGCGATGCACCGGGTGCCCCGACCCACGTCGGGACAGTCTCGATATTCGAAACTCCCACGCAGGGGTTCGACCACGATCGACTAGTGCGCCTGATTCGGCAGCGCATCGCCTACGTGCCGCGCTACCGGAAGCGCATACGCGAGGTGCCGTTCGGCATCGCCAGACCTGTGTGGGTGGATGACAGTCAGTTTGATGTGACCTATCACGTGCGTCGTTCTGCGCTCCCCAGGCCGGGTTCGCGTCGACAACTGCACGAGTTGGTCTCTCGCCTCATGAGTCGCCCCCTCGACAAGGACCGCCCACTGTGGGAGATGTACCTCATTGAGGGGCTAGATGACGGATGCTTCGCGATCGTGACCAAGACCCACCAGGCATTGGTCGATGGTCTCGTCGCACTTGATATTTCCCAGGTTCTGATGGACGACACCGATTCGGGTGGAACGCACTTCGGCGCTGACCCCTGGCGGCCCGCCCAGGAGCCCACAGATCTCGAACTGCTCGCGGCGGCAATCAGCGAACCGCTCGCTCATCCCCAGGAACTCGCCGCCAGAGTCCTCCAGGGTGGTGAACAAGTCATCGACCTTTGTTCCAGCCTGGGCCGACGCGGTTGGCAGGCGCTCTCTGCGGCAGCAGATGTCGCTCGCGGCGCCGGGCATGACTCGTTGAGTCGCCCCATCGGTGCGCAGCGACGATTCACCACAGTCGACCTGCCCCTTTCGGATTTTCAGCAGGTACGACGCACCCTCGGTGGCACGGTCAACGACGTTGTGCTCACCGTGGTAGCCGGTGCCTTGCGCACCTGGTTGACGGGCAGGGGCGACCCCATTGAGCCATCGACCTGTATTCGCGCGCTCATCCCGATCAGCACCGCCGATGATCCGGTTTCGGCGTTCCTCGTTGATCTGCCCATTGGTGAACCTGATCCGGTCGTTCGTCTGCGTCGCATCAACTACGAGAGCACGCAGTATCACCGCTCCGCCGGAAGTCTGGGCGCGCAGGCAATAATCGGCATGGCCGGCTTTGGACCAGCAACCCTGCACGCGCTGAGTGCTCGCCTGGTGACTCGACTCTCCAGTCGCCTCTACGCGCTGGCCATTACGAACGTGCCTGGTCCTCAGCAGCCACTCTTTGTTGCTGGGTGTCGATTGATCGCCTCGTACCCGGTCATGCCCTTGGCGCAGAATCAAGCGTTGAGTGTCGGGCTAACGTCATACGCAGGAGGGGTGCATTTCGGGTTGAATGCCGACCGAGACTCGATGGCTGACATCGAGGATCTGGGCCACGCGCTGCGCGCCGCTCTCGTGGATCTGACCAGCCTGGTCCAATCCGGTGGGGCAACGCGACTGCGGCTCGTGGCCGAGTCGTCCTAGGGATATCGCGCCAATGCCACTGTTCCCTCTGCGAACTCGACCTCACGAACGCTCCGATAGCAGCACCTTCTTTGTCGCAGGACTGGTCGCAGTTCTGGTGCTGTGTCTTTCCGCATTCAGTTGGGTCGGCCCAGGTGCACCTGATGGCCAGGTTGTGCGCTCACAGACGCAGGTCAAGTCCCTGATCGTGCAGTACGTCCCCAACTTCGTACCCGCTGATCGGGTTCCCATCCCCGGTTCATCCAAGGTGACTGACGGCATGCGCCGCACACTGCGGTTGGGGCCGGCACTAGGCAATGGCATGTGGCGAGTGGATTTCGTGCAGCCAGTCACCCGAGAGGTAGCCCAGCGGGTCGCCGCGCAACTGCAGAGGCATCGGCTCATCCTGATTGCCGAGATCGACGAGCAGGTCGGCCTCCTTTCCGCCGATTCGATAAACCGATAACGGCGGCCTCTGCCCTCGGGCTAGCCTGAGCCTGTCGAAGGGAGTCAGCATGGGCAAGCAGGACAAGATCAAGTCGGCATCGGTTACCCCGCTCGGAGGGCCAGTTTCGGTTGTACCCGCTGGGTACGCCCCTGGGGCCTACCCAGCGGCAGGGTACGGACCCGCGGTGCCGGAGCCGAGCCCGACTCCTGCGGCCAGTTCCGCCTGGGTCGAGCCAACGCCCGCCGCTTCAATGGATCAGGCGCAGCGCCTGGTGGACCTGTCGGTTGAGCGCGAGACCATGGCCGTGCGGCTCGAAGAGGCACAGCGGCAGCGCACTGATCTGGAATCACGTGTGAACGAGTTGGCTGCGGGTCGCGCTGACCTCGAACGTCAGTTGGCGCAGTTGCAGGCAGAGCGTGAGCAGCTGAGTCGGCAAAACAAGGAGTTGGAGGACGAGGTACTTCGCTTGCCCGAGGAATTGGCGGCAGTTAGCAATTCCCGTGCCTTCAAGATTCTCAAAGCCGGCCCGTTCATGGCCATGCGACAACCGCTGAGCACGCTACTGATCATCGCTGGCATGGGAGAGCTCACCAACCTCTGGAGCTTCAGTGGTTTGGGGTCCTCTGTCTACATTGGCGTGGCTGCTGTGGTCCTCGTCGTCACTGCAGTGCAGTTTTGGGCTAGTCACGACTGACCGCGCGCAGGTCACGCGATCACGAGGTGACTCAAGCTGAATCGGCGAGTGTGCGGGTGATCAAGGCCGCCTGAACGTCGAGGTACTGCTCGATCTGCTCTGCGATGAGCGCTTCGACCTTTCCGGCTACGAAGGGGACGTTGGCGCGAAATTGCAAGGCAAAGCGGCCAATGGTTGTTTCGCCGGTGGGGCCAGGGCCTAGATGGATGCTGCCGCTGCCGGCTAGGGGGCCCGAGAAACTGATCCGCAGGTCCGCCATGGTGCGGTCGTCCTCGAAGGGTCCCCAACGCTGCTCCTCCTCGACTCGGACCGTCTCGCCCACCAGCGGGCGGGCGAACGAGGGGACTTGAGCAGGCAGAACCCTTGTGGTCTCAACAATGCAGCCCTGGGGAGACTGCTCAACCTGGCACTGCACATCCAGTGACCCCGTGCTCTCAGCAAGGGTGCGCTGGAACTGGGCATCAGTGAAAATGTTGTGAACACGAGCCGGCGTTGCCGGCCAGGTGTATTCCCGCACCACTTCTCGAGGCATCTGAAGTAGCGTAACGCTGTGCCTTCCCTTGGCTTGCAGGATCTGAGTGAGGCCATTGCGCAACTCCCCACTGCGCAAGAGCGAATCCTCATCAAGCGGTTCTTTCACAATGTGACCTCAGAAGATCTCCCGCAGGTTCCGCCGGGTGAACTCATCAAGCAGGTCATGGCGATGCGCGCCTTCGCTGACCAGCGACCCGCGCGTAGGGCACTGGTTGAAGTTTCTGAGGAATCTGGTGGCACGGTGTTGAGCATCGTCACCGACGACATGCCGTTCCTGGTCGATTCGGTGACCAGTGAACTCGCTCGCCAGGGTCGAACAGTTCGGCTGGTCATACATCCATTGCTGAGTGTGCATCGCGATGATCAGGGGCACTTGACCGAAGTGCTAGACGTGGACATCGATGCCGACCGGCCTGCCGGGGCGCTTGCCGAATCGTGGATGCGCATTGAGATGGAGCGGGACTACCTCTCACAGGATGATGCGGCCATTGCTCGTCGGGTCACACAAGTTCTCGCTGACGTTCGGGCAGCCGTTGAAGACTGGCCTGAGATGCGTCAACGCGCACTGCACATCAGTCGAGAACTCAACGAGCATCCGCCGCATGGTGTCGAGGCCACTGAAGCCAGTGATGCGGCAAACCTCTTGGCGTGGCTTGCCCAGGACCATTTCACCTTCCTGGGTTTCCGGGAGTATCACGTGACCCAGCGTGCGGGGGAGGAGATTCTCGATGTCCTGCCCGAAAGCGGTCTGGGCATCCTCCGGGAGGTCGGTGCCACTGACCCCCACATTTCGAAGAGTTTCTCTGAACTTGCTCAACCAGTGCGAGCCCGTATCCGAGTACCGCAGGTACTGCAACTGAACAAGGCCAACGTGCGTTCCACCGTACATCGTGATGCGTACTTGGACTACGTAGGCATTAAGACCTTTGATGCCGCTGGTCAGGTCGTTGGAGAGCAGCGCTTCCTTGGACTCTTTACTGCATCTGCCTATGCGGAGCCCATCTCCGAGGTACCCGGGTTGTCCAGAAAACTTCAGGCTGTGCTGGAGGCACTGGAGTTGGTGCCGGGCTCACATAGCGCCAAGGATCTCCAGCAGTTTCTGCAGACCTACCCGCGGGATGAACTCTTTCAGCTGAGCCTGGATGAACTGGTTCCCGTGGCAGAGGCGGCTATGCACCTGCAGGACCGCCGACAAACGAAGTTGTTCGCTCGTATTGATGATTACGGGCGTTACGCCTCGTGCATCGTGTACCTGCCGCGAGATCGCTACACCACAACGGTACGTCAAGCCGTTGAGCGGCTCCTTGTTGACGCGTTCGACGGAGTTGGCGTCGACTACACAGCTTGGGTCACAGAAAGCGTCCTGGCGCGCGTCCACTACGTCATTCACCTGGCCACCGGCACCGATCCCGCGCAGGCACGAGCTGTCGATCTCCAGTCACTTCAAGCAGATGTCGCACAGGCGACGCGAAGCTGGGAAGACGACTTCACTGACGCCATGGTGGCCGAACTCGGCGAATCCGAGGCCAGCCGGCTGCTGCCGCGCTATCTGCGCGGCTACTCCACCGCCTACAAGGCCGCCTTCGGCGCCGACCAGGCGGTGCAGGATGCGATCACCCTTGAGCGACTGTCTGCGGGGGAACTGTCCTTGGATCTGCGCTGGTATGAGGTCGCTGGGGATACGCAGGCGCGTTTCTCGGTGATCCGCATCGGCCCAGCGATGTCGCTCTCACGCATCCTGCCGATCCTTCAGGCCATGGGCGCGGAGGTCATCGATGAACGTCCGTACCAGGTCGATGGTCCGGACGCTGCGCAGGCCTGGATCTTGGATTTCGGACTCGTACTACCTGAGATCGACGCGGACCAGCAGCAGGCAGCGGCACAACGATTTTGCGACGGTTTTGCTGCAGCATGGTCGGGCCAGTGTGAGTCCGATGCACTGAACGGGCTCATCCTGCTGGCTGGACTGACTTGGCGGGACGTCGTCCTCGTACGGGCATTGGTGCGCTACATCCGCCAAATCGGCGTTGCCTTCGGGCAGGAGTACATCCATCAGGTGCTCCTAGCGAATGCCGCAATCATCTCCATGCAGGTAGCACTTTTCAATGAGCGACTAAATCCACAACTGCAGGGTTCCGATGATGCAGAGCAGCGCTCTGGCGGGGCCGCCGTCGAGGCAATTCAGCGAGCCCTCGATGCAGTGCCGAGTCTTGATCACGACCGCATCCTTCGCCTACTGCTGTCTGTCGTGATGGCCACGCTCCGGACCAACGTCTTCATCCCAGAGCGCCCCGGACGTCACTCCCTAGCGTTCAAGATCGACAGTTCGGTCATCTCTGAGTTACCTCCACCGCGACCCTGGGTTGAGATTTGGGTCTATTCACCACGCGTTGAGGGCGTGCACCTGCGTCGCGGATCGGTGGCACGCGGTGGGCTTCGCTGGAGTGACCGAAGAGAGGACCTGCGCACAGAGATTCTCGGACTCGTCAAGGCGCAGGAGGTGAAGAACGCGGTCATCGTCCCTGTTGGCGCCAAGGGCGGCTTTTGCCCGGCGACGCTGCCGGATCCGGCACTCGATAGGGATGCCTGGATGCAGGAAGGTAAGGCTTGCTACCGGGAGTATGTGTCTGCGCTCTTGGACATCACTGACAACCTTGTGGACGGACAGATAGTCCCGCCCGCTGACGTAGTGCGTCGCGACGGCGATGATCCGTACCTTGTTGTAGCGGCCGACAAGGGAACCGCGACGTTTTCTGATCTAGCAAATTCCATCGCAGCTGAGTACCACTTCTGGCTTGGGGATGCTTTTGCCTCGGGTGGCTCAGCGGGCTACGACCACAAGGTCATGGGTATCACGGCGCGAGGAGCCTGGGAATCCGTCCTGCGTCACTTCCGGGAGATTGATCTCAATCCCCAGAAGGACGAATTCACGGCTGTGGGCATTGGCGATATGAGCGGTGATGTCTTCGGCAACGGCATGTTGCTCTCCAATCACATGAAACTCATCGCTGCCTTTGATCATCGGGACATATTCATCGATCCAACACCTGACCCATCAAAGTCTTTCGAGGAACGGCGCAGACTGTTCTCTCTCCCGCGTTCCAGTTGGCAGGACTACGACACCAGCCTGCTATCAACCGGTGGTGGCGTCTTCTCACGTTCAGTGAAGTCCATCGAGTTGTCGCCTGAGGCTTGGGCGGCACTCGGGTTGCCGGGTGAACCAGCCCCGTGCTCGCCGCAGGAGGTCGTTCAGGCAATCCTGCAAGCCCCGGTGCATCTGCTTTGGAACGGCGGTATAGGCACCTACATCAAGGCTCGTACTCAGTCCAATGCCGACGTTGGGGATAGGGCCAACGATGCCGTGCGGATCAACGGCGACCAGCTGCGCTGCCAGGTGGTGGGCGAAGGAGGCAACCTGGGGTTGACCCAGCTAGGGCGAGTTGAGGCTGCCCGACATGGTGTGCGCCTGAACACGGACGCAATTGACAACTCGGGGGGCGTCGATACCTCCGATCACGAAGTGAACCTGAAGATCCTGCTGGCCGACGCAATCAAAGTCGGCGAGCTCGCCGCTGCGGATCGTAATGAGTTGCTCGCGTCGCTGACCGATCAGGTTGCCGAGGCGGTCCTCGCGGACAACTACGCGCAGAACGTCACGTTGGGGGCCGCACGGTTCGGCGCGGCCAATCTCATCTCAGTGCACCAACGCATGATTCGTGACCTGGAGCGGTCGGGGCTACTCAATCGAGCTGTCGAAAACCTTCCAGATGATGAGGAATTGCGCACTCGACAACTCGCCGGCCAAGGACTGACGTCGCCGGAGTTGGCGGTGCTGCTGGCCTACGCAAAGATTTCCCTCACGGCGGCCCTCAATGCCTCAGACCTTGCGCGCGATCCCTGGTACGGGCAAATTCTGCGGCAATACTTTCCGACATCCATCGCGCAGCGCTTCGATGACATCCTTGATGCACATCCATTGAGGGATCGGATCATCAACACCGTTGTCTGCAATCGGCTGATCAATACCGGTGGCATCAGCGTGGTGTTCAGAGCCATCGAGGAGACGGGCGCGCAGCCTATTGACGTTGTGCGCGCAGCCACAGTGTCAATTGAAGTCTTTGATATCGCAGGAATTTACGAGCAGATCAACGCACTCGATGGACAGGTGAGCACCGACCTGCAATGTCGACTGCAACTGGAGACTCGCCGACTGCTGGATCGTTCGATCCGTTGGTTCTTGCAGACGCGGGGTGGTGCGGTGAATGTCGCCGGTGAGATAAAGCGTTTGCAACCCATCGTGCAACGCTTTGCCAGCGTGGTGCCAACAAGCCTGCTGGGTGCCGAGGCGGATCGTCTTCGAAAACTCACTACCAATTTCGAGCAGGATGGTGCACCCTCCGGCCTTGCTCAGCAGGTGGCTTCGAGTCTGGACCTGTTCGCGCTGCTGGACATCTCCGACATCGCGACTCGATCGGGCGAGGATCCGAGCACCGTGATTCCGCTGTACTTCACGATCTCTGAGCGCTACGACATGGATCGCACCCTGCTGCGAATCACGGCACTGCCGCGTTCGGATCGCTGGAATGCCCTCGCACGTCAGGCCCTGCGCAGTGACCTCTACTCCGCGATTGCCGCACTTACCGCCCGGGTGGTGCGTTTCACGGATGCGGCGCTACCACCACTTGAGCGCGTGCTCATCTGGGAGCGGGCTCATGCCGCCGGGCTTGCCCGCGCTCGATCCACCCTTGACGAGGTTGCGGCGCAGGAGGAGGTTGATCTGGCCACCCTCTCGGTTGCGCTACGGGTACTGCGCACACTGGTGGCCCAGGGATCCGCGAGTTCCACTACCCCCGCACACTGACCTTGTTGCAAGGTTCTTGCAGGAGCAGCGGGAAGTGACATCAGGGGCCTTTACCTGGTTACCCTGATCAGGTGAGTCTTCCCCCACTCGTTGAGCCAACAGCAGACCTCTCCGTCGAGGAGGTCCGTCGATATAGCAGGCACCTCATCATCCCGGACGTCGGCATGCCCGGACAGAAGCGTCTGAAGTCATCGCGGGTGCTCTGCGTGGGTGCGGGTGGCCTGGGTAGCCCGGCGCTGATGTATCTGGCGGCGGCCGGTGTCGGGCATCTGGGGATCGTGGAATTCGATGTGGTTGATGAGTCCAACCTGCAGCGGCAGATTATCCATGGCACATCCGACGTGGGTCGATCCAAGGCGCAAAGTGCGCGCGATCGTATTGCCGAGATCAATCCGTTGATCGAGGTCACGATGCATGAGGAGCGCCTGGATAGCGGCAATGTGATGGAGATTTTCTCCCAGTATGACCTCATCGTGGACGGCACCGACAACTTCGCAACCCGTTACTTAGTCAACGATGCCTGTGTGTTGCTCGGAAAGCCCTATGTGTGGGGCTCGATCTTCCGCTTCGATGGCCAGGCCAGTGTGTTCTGGGCTGAGTACGGGCCCTGCTACCGCTGCCTGTATCCCGAACCGCCGCCACCGGGAATGGTGCCCTCCTGTGCTGAAGGCGGGGTGCTGGGCGTGTTGTGCGCTTCGATTGGTTCCATTCAGGTCACCGAGGCCATCAAGCTCATCACTGGCATCGGTACCCCACTAGTCGGCCGACTGATGGTGTACGACGGACTTGAGATGCAGTACCGCAGCGTACGTATTCGTAAGGATCCAAACTGCGCAGTCTGTGGCACTAACCCGACGGTCACCAGTCTCATCGACTACGAAGCATTTTGCGGAACGATCTCCGACCAGGCCGCGGAGGCGGCTCGTGATGCCACCATCTCAGTGTTGGATCTGCGCCGGATGCTGCAGGATCGAGAAGCCGGACGCGATGACTTCGTTCTCATCGACGTTCGCGAGCCACACGAATACGAGATCGTGTCGATCCCTGGATCAGTGCTGATTCCAAAGGACCGATTCCTCGACGGCTCGGCGCTGGCAGACCTGCCCACCGATCGGCGCATCGTGCTGCACTGCAAGGTCGGTGGCCGTTCGGCAGAAGCCCTCGCAGTCGTCAAGGGCGCCGGCTTCGCGGATGCCGTTCATGTCGGTGGTGGTGTATTGGCCTGGGTTCAGCAGGTGGAGACCGATAAGCCCACCTACTGAGCCTGATGTAGGCCCGACTCACCGCAGTGGGCGCTCACCGCGCCAACCCGTCGAAACTATCCCTGGAACCCGATCTTGGTGTGGGTCCCGTCGCAGAATGGCTTGCGGGCCGATGCACCGCATCGACAGAGGTACGCCTTCTCGCCCTCTTTGAGCAGCGAGCCATCATCGGCGACGATCGAAGCCAGGCCGCTGACCTCATAGGGTCCGTTCGCGCAGGCGCGAATTGTCACGGCAGCGCCGGAGTCGGAGCCTGAAGTGTCCTGACCGGAAGTGTTTGTCATGGGGACATTCTGGGCTATCGCAGCACATCGTGTGCTGTCATGGGCTGTTATTCCCGCCTACGCGGCTGCCGGTTCCCTACAGGGCGCCGCGCCGGGTGAGCGAGGTGAACGCCCAGTACCCGGGAATCGTCGGTAGCCAGAACGTCACTAGGCGGTAGAGCAGTACCGCTGACACCGCGAGGCCACCATCCAGTCCTGCGGCCACCAGCCCGGCAGCCAGCGCAGCCTCAACCGCACCGAGGCCACCCGGTGTCGGTGCTGCCTGGCCGATAGTCGCGCCAGTGAGGTAGACCACGGCGACCAGTGCCAGGTTCACCTGCCCGTCCACCGCATGGATACAGGCGGCCAACACACCGATGTAGGCGAGGTTGAGCAGCACGGCACCGCCGATACCTTCGAGCAGTTTCCAGGGCCGCTGGGCGACGGTGGCCAATCTCGGTCCGACCTCGCGCAGAGTTGGACCCAAACGTTTGGTGATGAGGCGCCGAATCGCGGGCACCGCCAAGAGTCCCAGGGCAATGAGTGCAACGGCGATGACGGCGATCACAGCTTCACGTGGGGGCGAGAAGGTGAAGTCTGCCTGGGTTCCAGCAGCAACGCCGAAGACGAGAAGCAGTGCAATGTGGACGACGAAGGCCATGACCTGCGATACGCCGACCGAAGCGGCTGCCAGCGCAGCGGGCAATCCGGCTCGTTGCAGGAATCGGATGTTGATGGCGACCGCACCCAGGGTGGGGGGTGAGACCAAGGTTGCGAAGTCACCAGCAACCTGGGCCATGACCGTGCGGTGCAGTTTGAGTCGCTCCGGTACGAACCCTGAGAGCGACCAGGCGGCGCCTATATACGTGACCAAGCTCAGGGCTAACGCCAGCGCTAGCCACCACCACTGTGCCTGCGCGATGAGGGACTGCAGGTCGACGTCTGCAAGTTGCGACAGCAATACGTACCCGGCAATGGTGCCAACGACGATCATGACGAGTGTCCGCGGCCGCACGCGCTCCAACTGAATCTGCTCTACGCGACCACCGGGAAGTGATTCCACCAGACCGTCACGCAGTTGCACCATGAGATCGCGATTGCGTCGCATCGCACGTCGAGTCGGCCAGGACAGCGCTACCGGCTGCAATGCAGGTAGGGCGCGGGCCAAGCCCTCTGCACCAAGGACAGCCTGGCCGCTGCGGATCGCGCGCTCCGCACCAACAATCAAGGCAAGAGTGCAGAGCAGTTCGGCAAGGTCGATGCGCTGGGCGACGTCACTGGCGGCCACTGCACCAGACTCACCACCGAGCAGCCAGACCTGGCCGCGTGATTGGCGCAGCAGGTGAGCGGCAGTGAGACTGCGATGGCTGATTTGATGTGCGTGCAGTTGCGCCACGGCTTTCCAGGCTGCCCGCAGATCGTCGTCGGTAAGGCTGCTCGCCGTGGCGAACGTGGCGCCGTCAACCTGTTCGTAGGCCAGGACTGTGGAATCGGGTCCGGCCTGGGCTGCAACGAGGAGTTCAGGAACCGGCGCCCCGGCCGCCTTTCCCGCAAGACTCATCAGTGCCGCGTGGTCGACGCTTCGTCGCATGTTGAAAGCACCGCTACCGGGTTCATCGCGGAGGCGTAGGGCACGCCATATTGCGCTGACGAGGCCGGCACCTTCACGATCTCGGTCCAGCACAGTCACACGCAGTGGAACTCCATCGGCGGTCTTCGCACGGTAGCGACGGCCGCGCGTGGTCTCCTTGTCGGAGTTCAGCGAGCTGATCGACAGGCCACCGCGGGTGAGGGCAGCCAACACATCCGCATCGGATGGTCGCGTGGAGGGCGTACCGAACGCGTAGCGCGCTATGAGCCCGATCGCCCACCCGAGGGTGATCGACAGACCGACGGCGGCCAGGCTGAGCGTTGACGTCAGCAGTGTCACCGCCACGACCGAGGCGACAACGACACCACTGATGACATTCCATGGCGGAATGGCCATAAGGCGACCCACGGTGATGAATGCCACCAGGGCACCGATGATGGGCGCCGTCGCCGGGGCCGTGATGTCGACTGTGGCAACGATGCCGCCAAGTGCCGTCTGCAGTCGGGGCAGATCACTGGCGGCCACCAGGTTCGACACCAAAGTGAGCGTGACGGCTGCGAGCAGCGCTGCGATGAGCGCATCGACCAGCTGCCGGAATCTTCGGCGAATGATCAGCAGCACTCCGGCGGCCAGTGGCAGGGCAAGGGTGCCGGTACCGCTGATGACATTAATGAGGAGCACCAGCACGGATGGCAGGCGTGCAGCACCGGTGGTGACGTCGCTTTCCAGGCCGGCCGTCGTACTCGTCGCGAACCAGGCCACCAGCACGATCGCACCCGTCAAGCCGAGTGCGATGGCGAAGCGCAGCAGGTCCAGCGGGCGCCGGACCATCCGGCCAACTCCGGCTCCCTGCGCCTGAGCCGTAGGCGCGGCGGTCACGGGGCGATCGTGTCAGATGCCCGATTCTGATCCCCGACTGGAGGTCCGGTTAGGAGTCCTCGGGAGGCCTGACTTCAGCCACGGTCCCCGATTCGCTGTCGGATGGCAGTGGTAGGCATGCGGGTATGGCGAGCACGCCCGGCCGAGGCAGCAGCGGGTGGTCCTGGACCTTGGATCTCAGTGCTCCTCGGCCCCCCGAACCGCAGGCATTGGACGCCGACCAGGAGCGCGTCGCCAACCATCGCTCGGGACCCCTGCTGGTCCTTGCCGGTCCCGGAACCGGCAAGACGAGCACGATCGTTGAGGCCGTTGCTCGGCGGCTCACTGACGCTACGGAACCACTCCTGGGTGAGCAGGTGCTCGTACTGACCTTCGGCCGCCGTGCAGCAGGTGAACTTCGTGATCGCCTTGCTCGTCGACTCACCGGTGTTGCTGCACCGACCACCATCCCTACGGTTGCGACGTTCCATGCCCTGGCCTACGCCCTGGTTGCCGAGTCCGGTGACGAGGGCCTACCGGACCTGCCGCCACGGCTCCTTTCCGGTGCAGAAGACGACGTGCGGATCCGTGAGTTACTGCAAGGCGCCATCGACGACGGCAGCATTGATTGGCCTGCCGAGTTCGAGGAGGCAACCGGCACCTTGGGGTTGGCGAACGAGATCAGGTCGGTACTAGCCCGCGCCCGCGCCCTGGGTCTGGAACCTGCAGACCTTGAGCGCATCGGACGCTCAGCCGGTCAGCCTGCCTGGGTGGCGCTCGCCGAGCTCGCCCGCCAGGACGCGGAGGTGATGTTGCTGGAGAACGTCTGCGACTACGCAGAGCTACTCCATCGCGCGGTAGTGCGACTGAGTGAACCGACGCTGCGGCAGCGTGTGCATCGCAGTTTGCGTGCGGTCTACGTCGATGAATACCAAGATACGGACCCACTGCAGGTTGCCATGCTGCATGCTCTGGTCGGTCCCAACTGCTCACTCGTTGCCGTAGGTGATCCCGATCAGTCGATCTACGCATTCCGCGGAGCGGATGTGCGCTCCATCGTGCGCTTTCCCGAGGAGTTCCCTACCGCCTCCGGGTCCCCGGCTCCGGTCATCGTGCTGGGCCACACGCGCAGATTCGGTTCGGGGATGCGCCAGGCTGTCTCCCGCATTCTGGGCACTCGACCGCTGACCGTGCATGGCAGCGGCCTGATCACCAAAGAACAACTCATCGCTCATCGGCACCCGATCTGCGAGAGCGACGGTGGTGAGATTCTCGTGCAGTCCTACGGGTCGCAGACAAGTCGGGATGTGGGGATCGCCGAACAGATCCGGCGCGCTCATCTTGATGATGGAATCCCCTGGGAGCGTATGGCGATCCTGGTGCGTACGGCACGCCATATCCCGAGTCTGCAGCGCACACTTCAGGCCGCAGAGGTTCCCGTCGCAGTGGCCGCAGACGAACGACCCTTGCGGGCCGAGCCTGCTGTTGCAGTACTCCTGGCCGCGGCGCAGGCTGCGGTCGATCTGCCGAACCTCAGTGTGGAACAGGCCCGTGACCTGCTAGCCGGTCCGTTGGGCGGGTTGGATGCCGGTGACCTGCGGGCCCTGGGCCGTGAACTCCGGCGATTGTTTCGTCTCAACCTGCCGCCCGGCGAGTTGCCGTCCTCTGCCGAGTTGCTCCGCGATGCCCTCAGCGGCACTCTGGCGTCGCTCCCCAGTGGAACGCTCCCCAGCGGAACGATCTCCAGTGGAACCATCCCCATTGGTGACCGCATAGACGAACGACTCGTGGACAGTTGGCAACGACTGCAGCGCCTTCATGCACTCCTGGCCCATGCCAGGGAGCAGATCGATGCGGGGCTGCCCGCCGCGATGATCCTGTGGACGTTGTGGTCCGGCGAGTTACCTGACGCTGGACGAGCACACGGTTGGCCGGAGCGCCTGCGCCACGCCGCCCTACGGGGTTCTTGTACGGCGGACCGTGAGATCGATGCGGTACTCGCGCTGTTCGACACAGCCGAGCGTGCCGAACAGCGCTTCCGGGGTGTTGCCGGCATCAACCACCTGCTCGCTGCCCTTCGCGCTCAGCAGATCCCCGCAGAACCGGTTTCCGAGCGTTCCTTGGATGTTGCGGCGGTTCGGATGCTCACGGTGCATCGCGCCAAAGGCCTGGAGTGGGACCGCGTCTGGCTCGTTGGTGTCGAAGAGGGTGAATGGCCGGATCTGCGCCAACGCGGCTCCATCCTGCAATCCGAACGACTCACGCCATCAGGGTTGGGTGCTGCACCCACCGTCGCCGAGCTCCTCGCTGAGGAACGACGACTGTTCTATGTCGCCTGCACCCGTGCTCGTGAACGCGTCACTGTCACGACAGTCACGACCGCTAGCACAGGGACTGCAGCAACCGCAGTTGAGCACGGCGCAAGTGAGATCAGTCGATTCATTGATGACCTGCAGCTACCGATAGAGCCACTGGCACCCCGGGCCCGTGAAGCCGCTTCCATGGATGGACTCGTTGCCCGATTACGCCACGTGCTGCAGGATGCGTCTGCGTCACCTGAACTGCGGGCGGCGGCAGCGGACCGGCTCGCCGATCTCGCAAGCCAGCGTGATGAGGACGGCGCTGCACTGGTTCCCTTTGCCAACCCGGACACCTGGTGGGGTGTGCGCACCGTCACGGAGGGTGCGCACGCAGTACGACCGACAGAACAGCCAGTTGCCCTGTCCGGGAGTGGCCTGGAAACGCTGACCCAGTGCCCACTGCGTTGGTTCCTGGATCGCGAGGCGGCAGCCGAATCGGTCAAAGGAACCGCCACGAGGTTCGGCAGCATCGTGCACGCCGTTGCCGACGGCATCGCCAATGGTGAGGTGCCTGCCGATGCGCAGACAGCAGATGCCCTCGTTGACCGAGTCTGGCGTGAGTTGCGTTTCGATGCACGATGGCGGTCGGAGGCGGAACGGCTCCAGGCACGCTCAGCACTCGCCCGTTTCCTGGACTATCACCTCGCCGCAGCACGTGAATTAGTCGCCACTGAGCGGCACTACGAGACAGTGATCGAGACTTCGACACCGACCGGTCAGGACCAGGTGCATCTTCGCGGCTATCTGGATCGCGTCGAGCGCGATAGTGAAGGGCGACTGGTGGCTATTGACCTCAAGACCACGCGATCTGCCGTGGCCCCGAAGCAGGTCGCCCACCATGCCCAACTCGGGGTCTACCAGTTGCTTCTGCAGTCGCATGCCGAGCAGCGTCCCGGTGGCGCGGCATTGGTGCAGTTGCGCGTTGCTGCAGGTGCTGGTTCCCAGAGCCCGAAGGTCCAGTTCCAGGATCCCATTCCGCAGGAGGAACCCAACTGGATTCGCGAGCAACTCGGCATTGCTGCTCATACTGTGCGCGCTGAAATATTCGATGCGATCGATGGTCGCCATTGCGACAACTGCGCCCACGCCTGGAGTTGTCCAACAAAGCCCCAGGGTCAGCAGGTCGTACCGTGACTACCAGGGATGCGTTGCACGAGGCTCTCGGCTTCACACTCAGCGAAGAGCAATGGCAGGTACTGGAGGCACCACTAAGTCCCTGCGTCGTTGTCGCAGGCGCTGGTACGGGCAAGACCACCGCCATGGCTGCACGGGTGGCCTGGTTGGTTGTTACCGACCAGGTTCGTGCGGACGCGGTACTCGGGCTCACCTTCACGACAAAAGCCGCCGGTGAATTGCGCCAGGACGTGCGCAACGTGCGACAACGCCTCGCTAAAAGCCTTGAAGCAATGGATCTTGCATCGGACGAGGTCAATTCCGCGGAACCAACCGTGCTGACCTACCACGCGTTTGCCGCTCGCATCATCGCCGAGCACGGCCTGCGTCTGGGTATTGAACCCACCGCGGAGGTACTCAGTGCAGGTCCGCGTATGCAAATGGCCCATCGGCTGGTGTGCAGTACGGAACTTCCACTGGGAAGTGCCGATGTCTCCGAGGCCACCATCACCCAAAACCTCGTCGCCCTAGACGACTCCTTAGCCGATCTCGCCGTCGAGCCAGCGGCGTTGATTGAGCATGACCAGGGAGAGATTGAGTGGCTGGAATCGCTACCCAAGCTCAGCAGTATCGGGGTCGAGCTAATCAAAACGAGTCGGCGCCGAAAGCTCTTGGCGCAATTGGTCATCGAATGGCGAGCGGAAAAGAAGAAGCGGGGCGTGCTGGACTTCGCCGATCAGACACGACTCGCGCTTGAATTGGTGACGACCTATCCAACGATTCGGCAAAGTCTGCGGAGCTTGTTCGGTGTGGTGTTACTCGATGAGTATCAGGACACCTCTGTTGCCCAACGCAAGATGCTGCAGCAGATCTTCGGCACCGGCCACGCATTGACTGCTGTGGGAGACCCCTGTCAGGCGCTGTACACCTGGCGTGGTGCTTCCTTCGAAACGATCGATACGTTCCTTCGGGATTTCACTGGGTCGGCTGATGCTGCACCGTCGGCGAATCTCAGCCTGACGGCAAACCGACGCTCAGATAGGGCGATCCTTGCGGCAGCAAATGTGACGTCCAAGGAATTGCGCGACAAACACCCCAACGTCCGTGAACTCGTACCCGGTGATCCAGATCGTCCCCTTGGGGATCTTTCCTGTGCACTCTTCGAAACGGTGCTCCAGGAGCGTGCCTGGCTCGTGGAGCGCATCCGCGAGTTGGGGGGACGACATGACTGGGGGTCCATTGCCGTGCTCGGCGCAACGGCCGCAGTGTTGGCCGACGTTGCGGTACGTCTGGAGCAGCAGGGAATCCCGGTCCAGGTCCATGGTGCGGCAGGGCTGCTCCATCAGCCTGCGGTGGCTGAGCTCTACTCGATGTTGCGAGCAATCCACGACCCCACAGACAACGTCGCGTTGGCGCGGCTTTTGACCGGGGTGCGCTGGTCCATTGGCCCTCGAGACCTTGCTGCACTGGGTTCCCGAGCCAGGTTCTTGGCGCAAGGCGTGGGTCGTCCCAAGACAACCAACGTTGTTGAGGCACTTGATGCCGCGGTGGCCGGCAGTGATCCGGTCGAGGCCCTTGCCTTAGGAGATGCGTTGTCCGATCTCGGTGACCCGGGGGAGTACAGCCCGCAGGCACTGTCACGATTGACGGAACTCGATGCAGAACTGCGCGGCCTACGTCGATCCACCGGCCAGCCGCTGAGCTCCTTCATTGCCAGAGTCATCGCTGCCACTGGATTAGGGGTTGAAGCGGCGCTCGACCAGGCGGAACTCGGCCATGCCGCGGCGCTGCACTCGTTCCTTGCCCTGATCGATGAGTTCGGTACGACTTCGCTTGGTGCCTTTCTCAGTTTGCTGGCCGACATGGAGCGATTCGATGTCGACCTTCCGCTGGAAAGCGTTCGCCAACGGGATGCTGTGCAGCTCATGACGATCCATAAGGCGAAGGGGCTTGAGTTCCCGCACGTGTTCGTGCCATCCGTGGCCGCCGGGGTATTTCCGAGCGGCAAGAGTCGGGCGATCTGGACGACGAACGCCACCGAAGTGCCCTTTGACTTGCGCGAGGATGCACCCGCGGGTCTGCCGAAGTTCCCGCGGCATGAGCTTGGCTCGCCGCGACCAACCGACCACAATGCCTACAAGGATGCGTTGCAAGCGCTCCATGAGCTTGACGACCGACGCCTGGCTTACGTTGCATTGACGCGTGCGCAGCAGAGCCTGGTCGTCACGGGCTACCGCTGGGGCCTGACGCAATCCAAGCCCTTCGCCGACAGCCCCTACCTCGCTGCCGTCGCCGAGGCTTGCACCAGTGGTCAGGGCACCGTGGTGACCTGGGCTCCGATGCCTGCGACCGATGCGCGCAATCCAATGCTGGCATCTGGCCCAGCCCGCACAGCATGGCCCGCGCCAGTCTCAACGCGGCAGACGATCCTCGAGGCCGCTGATGCTGTGACGACGCGGCTTCAGCAGCCACCCACCCTGCCCGGCATGCCCGACCGTCCCTATGGCAACGACAGGAACCGACTCAGCGATCAGGAGCGCGCGCGGGTCGCGGCCTGGGACCTCGATGCGGCTGCATTCCTCGCCGAGGCGCGCCGTCGCCGGGAACGCCACCGCGTGGTTCGACTGCCTGACTCGGTGTCCGCCAGCACGATGCTGCGGGCCGCCAAAGAACCAGAATCACTTGCGCTGGACCTTGCCCGCCCGATGCCGCAGCGACCCTCACTGGCGGCACGGCGGGGAATTGCCTTCCATACCTGGGCGGAGCGTAGGTTTGGCCAACAGGCTCTCCTGGTCCCTGATGATCTGCCGGGCGCTGCCGATGCTGAACTCATCGACGTGGATCTCCAGGCGCTCCAATCCGCCTTCGAGTCCAGTGCTTTCGCCGATCGCATACCGGTCGCTGTTGAGCACCCCTTTGCTCTGGTGCTCGACGGTCGTGTCATTCGCGGACGCATCGATGCGGTCTTCGAGCGCAACGGTCGATATGACGTCATTGACTGGAAGACCGGCAGTTCGGCCGATCCTCTGCAATTAGCGATCTACCGCACGGCGTGGGCACGGGAAAAGCAGATTCCCGTAGAACAGGTGGATGCGGGGTTCCTCATGGTGCGAACTGGCGAGGTCATCCGCCCGGAACCGCTCCCGGACCTCGATTCGATGTTTGGTCGCTGACTTCGATCGGTTCAGCACTATCGCCGCGTCCTTGCACCTCGGCCGCGCGCTCACCGGCCTCTTCGGTGGGCACGGGACGAGCACCGCCGATCTTGCGCATCCACTCGCGTGCGGGCTCCTCCACTATGCGCCACATCAGCCAGGCGATCACCAAGGAACCGACGATCAGCACCAGAACTGCGACCACATACACAACGCCAGACTCAATGCCGACGACCCGCATGCCAGCCCGCCAGAGCCCGAACCACACCAGATGCGTCATGTAGAGCGAGTACGAGATGAAGCCGCCCAGGACCAGCAGAGGAGTTGCCAACCACCGGGCCATGCCGCGGCGTGCCACGGCCAGCGCTCCGATCCAGGCGATCAGGAACGGCACCAGGAGTAGATGGAAATACGGTGGGAGCGGTTCAGCGTCGGGGTTCAGTGTGCTGGTAGGCGGCTGCGCGGCAGGCAGCATGCCCAGGATGGTTGCACCAAGGATCACCACCACCGGCAGAGCAAATCCGAGGAAGTTTGCGATGTGCTCGGCATTGGCCGACGCACTCTTCCCCGCGGAGGCGATGCGCTGCACGATGAGATAGGTGATGGCCCCAGCGGTGAATTCTGTGGCAATGCGCACCGTTGAACCCCAGGCATCTGTGTAGTACGGATCGGTTGTGCGCATCGCGTAGACCATGAGCGGGCCGAGCGCAGCGCACCAGGCAGCGACAAGCCAGCCGGTTGCGAGGCGGCGGTGCATCCGCCAGAAAACGAGGATCAACAGTGGAAATGCCAGATAGGCGAGCCATTCCATCGAAAGGGACCAGGCGACGAAGTTCCATCCCCGCTGTGGATCCGGGCCCCACTCCTGGATCAACAGCAGGTTGCGGATGAAGTCGATGGGGTTCAACCAATCTCGGTCGGGGGTTCGACCTGCCAGCATCGCCTCGGCAACCACAGCGACACCGGCGACGAGGAGCATGACGACGTGCACGGGGTATACGCGGGCCAATCGCAGCCACCAGAACTGACCAGTCTGGCGGGCCTTGAGGCTGCCGCCCATGCGCTGCAAGTAGGTATGCGTCAGGATGAAACCGCTGAGCGCGAAGAAGAGATCCACTCCTAAGCGACCAACGCGTAGTGTTTCGCTAAGCACGGGTATTTCAAGCACTCCTAGCGGCTGCAGCGGACCCTGCAGGTGATAGGCAAGTACCCACGCAGCAGCGATGAACCGGATACCGGTCAATTGCCGGATGAACAGGCTCACGAGCCGATCGTTGCATGCCGCTGCCCATGGCCGACGTAGGCTGCGCCGAATGTGGGGTGTCGCATGAAGGGGTGGTCAGCTATCCACCAGCGCATTGACAGACAGGGTGAGGCGAACGCCAGATGACCGAGATGATGAACGATCTCCTGCTCTCACGGGCGGCAGTTGATCGTGCGGCGCATCTGCGCGGTGACGATGCGTTTCAGCAGGCTGCGCGCACTGATCCACGATCAATGGTGCTCTGGGTGCATTCCGGGTCAATCGCGGTGATTGCCGGCAGTCCCACTCTGGCCTTGACGGCGTTGAGTGCCTTGCCTGCGGATGCAGACGTGAGCTTCCTAGGCATCAGTCCTACGGGAGCAGCGGTCTTCGCCCGCCATCACTTCGGCCCGCGTGAAGAGATCGAACTCCCCGAAGGTGCCTCCTGGATCGGACTCCGGGAGATCGGCCACGCTCTCGATGATCATGACGCCGGCCTGACGGTCAATGCTGTTGCCCTGGATAACTGGCGTCGTGCGACTCGGCTGTGTCCAGGCTGCGGTGAGTATCTGGTGACCCGACAGGCTGGTTGGTCGCTGCATTGCATCCCCGAGACTCGCGATCACTTTCCACGCACCGAGCCGGCTGTCATCATGCTGGTGCGAGATACGCAGGATCGCGCCTTACTCGGCCGACAGGGGATCTGGCAGCCGCGCTGGTTCTCAACCTTCGCCGGTTTCGTCGAGGCGGGCGAGTCAGCCGAGGCAGCCGTGCGCCGTGAGCTCCTCGAGGAGGTCGGGGTAGCCATCGATCGCCTGGCCTATCTGGGCAGCCAACCCTGGCCCTTTCCCGCTTCGCTCATGCTGGGCTACCACGCTTGGACGACGCAGACCGAAGTCACCGTTGACCAGGAGGAGATCGCTGAAGCTCGGTGGTTCACCCGAGAGGAATTGGAACGTGCCTGTGGTGCCGGGGAGGTACTGCTACCTCCGGCAGTGTCCATCTCCCGCAAACTCATCGAGCGGTGGTTTGGGGCGCCCCTGCCCGGCAACTGGTTGCGTTGAGACCAACTGCGCTGCTAGGCCAAGCCGAGCTTGGCTTTGACCTCACCGATCGATGGGTTCGTCAGTGCACTGCCATCGTCGAATAGGACAGTGGGCACGGTCTGATTGCCCCCGTTGACGGATTCCACGAACGCCGCCGAGGTGGGATCCGCTTCGATATCGATCTCCTCGAAGGCAATGCCCTCGCGACCCAACTGGGCCTTGAGCCGCTGGCAGTAGCCGCACCAGACCGTGGTGTACATCTTCATAGGCCCAACGCTAGCGTGCATCGCGTGCCCACCCCCGAAGACCTACTGGCCGGCTTAGATGCCGAGCAGCAGGCGGTGGCACGCGCTGTGCATGGTCCGGTGGTCGTGCTGGCTGGAGCAGGAACTGGCAAGACGCGGGCGGTAACACACCGGATCGCGTATGGCGTTGCGACGGGTGTCCACGATCCGCGCCGGACGATGGCGATCACCTTCACGACTCGAGCGGCAGGACAGATGCGCACGCGTTTGCACGACCTTGGGATCCAAGGTGCCAGCGTGCGAACATTTCATTCAGCGGCCCTGCGCCAGTTACGGCACTTCTGGCCACGCCTCTCGCGTAATGAGTTCCCCGAACTCCTTGCAGTCAAGGCACGATTCCTCACCCTTGCGGCCACCCAAGCCCGCATCACATTGGATCCGGCCGTCCTGCGCGACACCGCAGCAGATATCGAGTGGTGCAAGGTCAATCAAATCGATCCCAGCGAACTTCTGCTCAGCCCGCGGGCGAGCACTCGTCAGTGGTCGTTGCCTGTTGAGGATTTCGTGCGCCTGTTCACGCACTACGAAGACGTAAAGACTTCCCAGGGATTCATCGATTTCGAAGATGTATTGCTCGCCACCGCAGCGGTCCTGGAAACCCGGCCCGATATTGCGCAGGAGGTACGCACTGCTTACCGGTGGTTCACCGTGGATGAGTTCCAAGATGTCAGTCCACTGCAGGATCAACTGCTGCAGTTGTGGCTTGGCGACCGTGACGATCTGTGTGCTGTCGGTGACGCGAATCAGACCATCTATTCGTTCACTGGAGCGACCTCTGACTACCTGTACGGCTTTGCGGACAGATTCACCGATGCAACCGTGGTCCGACTGACTCGTTGTTACCGCTGTACGCCGCAGATCGTCCATGTGGCCAACGCGCTTGTGGCGGATCAACCGCGAGGGCCCAGGCCCGTCATGGCGCCTCTTCAGTCGATGAACCCCCCAGGCCCGCAGCCCCAGATCCATGTGCTTGCTGATGAGGTTGCCGAGGCCGAGTGGGTAGCCCAAGCCATCACCGATCTCGTCACCCAGGGCACATTGCCGAATCGAATCGCCGTGCTGTACCGAATGAATGCCCAATCAGTAAATCTTGAGGCGGCGCTGGCTGACGCCGGTATTCCCTTCACTATTCGCGGTGCGGAACGCTTTTTTGAACGCCCCGAGGTACGCCAGGCGATCACACTGCTCCGTGGAGCGGCGGTGGCGCAGGTCGCACCCTCAGGTTTGGTTGATGCCGTCACCGGTGTGTTGTCCACCATGGGCTGGAGCGCTCAGACTCCGAGTGGAACGGGCGCCGTTCGCGAGCGTTGGGAGTCGCTGGCAGCACTGGTGAGCCTGGCGCAGGAGCGTGATGAGCGACAGGTGGCCCCTGAGCAAAGCGCCGGAGCGTTACGTTCCTTCATCGAGGAACTTGATCGACGTGCGGCAGCGCAGGATGCGCCTGCTGCAATGGCAGTGACGCTGTGTTCACTGCATGCGGCCAAGGGTTTGGAGTGGGAGGCCGTCTTCGTCATTGGTGTCAGTGAAGGGCTGCTGCCCATCGCTACCGCGAATACTGAACAGGAGATCGCAGAAGAGCGACGCTTGGCGTATGTGGGGATTACTCGGGCCGCGCAGTCACTGACGCTGACTTGGGCCCGTGCTCGCCAACCCGGTGGCTCGGCCTACCGACGTCCTAGTCGCTTCCTGACTGCACTGACCGCTGAGGGTGCGAGTCGATCCACTGCGGACTCCACCGTGGTGCGCAGCGGTTCAGGCCGGGAGCGCACAGAGCGCGTGCAGCGCCGCCCGGCGCCCTGCCGTGTGTGCGGGAAGTCGTTGGTGACGGCCGCTGAGCGTACGCTCGGTCGCTGCCGCACCTGCCCGGGGCGTGAGGATCCGGAACTGTGGCAGCAACTTCGTGACTGGCGTCTTAACGAGGCCAATGCCCGCGGTGTTCCCGCCTACATCGTCTTCACTGATGTCACGTTGGAAGCGGTTGTTGATCGCCGACCCAGCACGCTCGCAGAACTCCAAGAGATACCCGGAATCGGTCCTGCGAAGTTGGAGGCCTACGGACAGATCCTGCTGGACCTACTCTTGTCGCACCGTTCCGATTAGGCCGCGGGGTCGCGGGCGGGTACGTAACCCGGCACCCAGCGTTCCAGTTCCGCTCGCACCGGAACTGTTGCACCCATCTGGCATAGGACACCAATGCTGCCGAGCCAGACGCGATGAATGAGCGCGTACGAAGGCGGCAGGTTCAGTTTCAAGCCAATGGTGAAGTCTGGATTGCGAACGTCGTTGATGCGGTTGAACTGTGTCCGCAGCCATTCGCGACTAAAGGTGAACTCCTCATGGCGAGCCGGCTCCACGAAGGGGTCGAGGTAGTCGAGCACTTGCTGCGGATCCACCTCGATGTGCGGGCGAATGAACCCTTCAACCCGCAGGCCTTCGATGACTGTTGACGCGTCCCCGTCCTGGGCGATGCGCAGCAGGCGCCCCATGGCTGTTGGTAGGCCGTCGGGGAGTTCGGCCACTGCCCCGAAATCCAGAACGCACAACCGGCCGTCGGGAGTGATACGGAAATTGCCTGGATGTGGATCCGCATGCAGTAGGCCGGCTCGACCAGGTGCGGAAAGCAGGAAGCGCTCGTAGCGGCTGCCCGCAAAGTCACGTTCTTCTTGGGTACCGCTGGCGATGATTGCTGAAAGTGGTGTGCCCTCTACCCATTCGCTGATCAGTACGTGCGGTGAAGCCGCCAACACGTGCGGAATGAGAATGTCGGGGTCACCCTCGAAGGCGGCGGCGAAGGCTCGTTGCCGGTTCGACTCAAGCAGGTAGTCCAACTCCTCGGCGACGCGGTCGCGGAGTTCATTGATGAGTGGCTTGATCTCCAGTCCGGGTACCCAGGCCGCAAACATCTTGCCCATTCGGGCCATCTGATTGAGGTCGCTCATCAGTGCTCGATCGGCGCCCGGATATTGCACCTTGACGGCGACCGTCCGACCATCCCGCCAGATTGCGCGGTGCACTTGACCAATGGATGCTGCGGCGGCCGGTGATTCGTCAAATTCCAGGAAGCGGCTACGCCACTGAGACCCCAACTCGTCATTGAGGATCTTTTCGATTGCAGACATCGGCAGCGGTGGCGCGGAGTCCTGGAGCTTGACCAGCGTTTCGCGATAGGGAACCGCGATTTCCTCAGGCAGGACTGCCTCGAAAATACTGAGCGCCTGACCCAGTTTCATGGCGCCACCTTTGAGTTCACCGAGAACCGCGAACATCTGCTCAGCCGTGCGCTGGCGCATGTCTGCCGCGATGGCCTCGGCTGACTGGCCGGTGACACGCTTGCCGATGTTGAGTGCGGCACGACCTGCGTAGGCAGCGGGAAGGGCGGCGAGGCGAACACTTCGACCGACGGCTCCGCTGGGTAGAGCGGCTCGGCCTGTGTCCGGGGTCACAGGCTCTGCGGGCTGCTCCGGTTGCATTGCAGCATTGTCACGCAGATTGGGCGAGGTCGCTCACCCGTGTCTGGTCTCACGCCGCACCTGCGTCCCAGCGGCAGCCGCAGAGTGGATGGCTCGCGCGAGCGTGCACTTTCGGTATCAGGCTTTCCGGAGTCCACTCGTAGGCCCGATCGCCAAGATCACTGCCACCGGGCAGTGGCGAGTCGACCACACTGCGGGCAAGCAGGATTGCCTGGACCGCGGCCAGCCTGGCCGTCACGGGGTCGAAGCATTCGGCCCGGTCGTCCTGGGTGAGGGCCATCAATTGCAGTGCCACCTGCGACCAACCGGGCGTGGTGTCTAGGTGATGCAGATGCGCGCAGGCCAGGCAGCTGGTTTGGCCCGGAATGACCAACGGTCCGACCACGGCCCGCACCCCGAAGGCCCGCAGGGTCAGGTGAGGTACCTGACAGGCGGGCAGATCCACTCGCCCGGCCAGATCCGGGTGGGCACCGTCGGCGATGACGCAGCAGGCAGTGTCCACTGGCAGTGGCGCATCGATCGGTCGCACCCAAGCGACCTGAAGTTGAGCCGCTCTGGCGGCGGAGAGGGCCTGACGTGCGAGCGGGCCGTCTCCCACGACGGCGATCCGTCGCACATACCGGCGAACCAGGAGGTGATGAGCAGCTGCTGCACTACCGAGCCAGTGCAGCAGAGCGCGGCGTCCAGGTTCACCCTGCCGGGCGTACCCACCGGTGCGCCACCACGTCCCGGGCCGACTGTTGGCGTCGTCGATACAGCCCGCCTGCCAGGCTGCCCGAAAGAGGCGCAGAGCATCGGCCGCGGGTTGCTCAGCGCCGATGACTTTCCAGGTACGCCTACCGTCGAGTGCGTGGAGCCAGGTCATCGCCTGCGAACTCACCCCGTCGAGGAAGTGAGCCCTCGTCCCATCGCCGATGCGTACCCGATTCGATCCGCACCACAGGACAAGGCCGGTTGAAAGCAGGACGGGTCGGCAGGTTGGCGCAGGTGGCTCGTGCAGCATGCCTCAGGGTGTGCGGCGATGGCTGTGGATGCAAAGTTGCGATCCACAGTTGCCGCAGTCTGCGGTCCGCACGTTGGCTCGTTGCCTAGTTGGCATCGCCAGCAGCGTCCGCCAACTGACAGCGATCGATGATGAGGGCGGCCAGCACCCGCGCGCAGTCGACGACCTCGTCAATCGCGACCCATTCATCGGGGGCATGTGCCACTTTGCTGTCGCCGGGGCCGTACTGAATCGTCGGGATTCCGCCGATGCCGGTCAGTAGGCGTAGGTCTGAGCCGTAGGGACCGCCGTAGACCTCAGGAGTGCTGTTGAGCAGCTGCCTATGAATTCGTGCTGTTGCTCCGATCAGGGGATGGTCGGGGTCGGTTCGACCTGGGGCGAACTGTCCACCCCACCACTGCACCTCAACCGGATGATCGCGCAGCCAGGGATCATCCGCGCATGCCGCTGCTACCACCTGCTCGAAGTCGGCGCGTGCAGTTGCTACGTCTTCCCCCAATGCCACTCCGTAGCGACCCTCAGCAATCAGCAGATCGGGAACGGTGGAGGCCCAGTCACCAGCCTGCACGGTGCCGATGGATAGCGGATAGGCGATGGGCCAGCGTTGCATCAGCGGATCGACACTGATGTTGCGCCGGCCTTCAAAGTCCTGCAGTGACTTCAGGATCGGCAGAAAGGCCGTGACCGCGCTGACACCTTCGCTGCGTCGCGAGGCATGGGTTGCCCTGCCACGCACAGTCAGTCGAAAGGTCAGTGCGCCACCGTTTGCCGGGATGATGTCCAAGCTGGTCGGCTCCGGTACCACGCAGTACTCAGGTTTGATGCCCCCATCGGCCAGATGTTGCAGGAGTGCGTAGGTGCCCAGGCCGCCGTCTTCCTCTCCGCAGACCGGTGCGATGGCGACCGTGCCGTGCAGGCGTACCCCGGCCTGTCGCAGGGCGCGTACTGCCGCCCAGGCGGCCACCAGTCCGGCCTTCATATCTGCGGCGCCACGGCCGACGATGCGTTCACTCCCGTCTGGCCCCTCGAGCAGGCGCGCGGTGAATGGATCCCCGCTCCAGGCCGACAGATCACCGGGAGGAACGACATCGGTATGCCCATTGATCACGAGCACAGGTCCGTCACCGTTTCCCGCCCACTGGGCAAGTACCCCTACGCCGGCGGAACGTGCAACCTCCATGCCCGGGAAATTTGGGTCCTGCTGGAGTGACTCCACAGGTATCGACCAGCGATCAACCCGCAACCCCTCATCCGCCCAACGGTCAGCAAGCCACTCCTGCACCTGCACCTCGGCCGTGCTACCGCCGATCGATGGGATGGCAATGAGGCTGCGCAGCTGCTCGACGATCCAGTCCCTTTCGATGGCATCGATAGGGGTGGCGCCACTGCTGGGGCTCGGGCTGGTTCGCACCCGGCATTGTTGCGTATGCCTCGTGGCCTTGAGGTGCCCGACGTTCGCCGGAGCCGCGAGACTCATGTGACTTATGGGGCAGAAGTGCATGACTTTTGTCCCCAATTCCTCGGCGCGCGGCTGCGGAAACGCTCATCACGCAGTGCGGGGCCTATCGTGAGGGCGTCCGTGGGCCGGCAGGGCCCGAGTTGCACGGCCGCACTTCGCGGTCCTGCGAAGAGACAGGAGAGGTCATGGCCGAGAGCTACTCGGGCGAGGCGTACTGCGTGAAGTGCAAGGAGAAGCGTGCCTTTGACGGGCATGTCGAGGTGAGCAACGGCCGCCGCTTTGCCAAGGGCATCTGCCCGGTCTGCGGCACCAAGGTCACCCGCATTCTCGGGAAGGCCTAAGCCTGGGCAGGTATCGCTCCTAGCGAACTTCGAGGTCGGACACCGTCACGGTGTCCGACCTCTGCCTTGTTTTTTGGGGTCGGGCACGGTCTCGGTGTCCGACCTCTGCCAAGAAGGAGTGGGTCGTCGGGGTACCTTCATGACGTGAGCATTCCCTTTGGCTTCGGTCCCGCTGACCCGGATCGTCCCGGTCAACAGGGATTCGACATGGCGAGCCTGGGTGCGGCGCTGCAGTCGCTCGGTCAGATGCTGGCGAAGGGATCAACATCAGCAGGGGTCAGCAGCGAGATGGTGAGCGACCTGGCCCGAAAGGCAATCGTTGGTCGCGGCGATCCCGCGCCCACTTCGCAGCAACACCAGGCAGTTGAAGACGCGGTCCGGCTGGCTGAGTTGTGGCTTGACGGCACCACGACGTTGCCGGCAGGGGCGTTGCCACCGGTGACCTGGAGTCGTTCGGAATGGCTGGTAGCCACGCTTCCCGCCTGGCTGCGGTACGTCGAACCTGTGGCCGATCAAATGCGCCAGGGTGTTGCGGGCCTGATGGGTGGGCCGGACGGACAGATGGGCGCGGCCGACCTGCAATCGATGGTCGACTCCCTTCCCGAGCAGTTCCGCGCCATGTTCCCCGGTGGCGTACCCCCGGAGATGGCCACCATGCTCGGGCCGTTGATGGGCATGATGCAGCAGTTGGGGACTGTTGCATTCACGATGCAGTTTTCCCAGGTACTTGCTGGCCTGGCCTGTGAGGCCGTCAGCGCGACCGACATCGGTGTGCCCTTGGTTGAGGATGCTCGCTGCGCGCTCATTCCCACCAACGTGCGTGAACTCGGCGAAGGCATTGGCGTCAATCAAGGTGAGGTCCTGCTGTATCTCGCGATGCGTGAGGCTGCTCATCAGCGACTTTTCGCTCACGCGGCCTGGCTTCGCCCGCGAATCGCCGGAGCGATTGAGGAGTACGCGCGGGGGATCCGGGTCGACGTCGAGCAGGTGAGTGAAGCTATGCGCGAGATCGACCTCAGCGGGCCTCAGGCGATCCAGGAGGCGCTCGCGCAGGGGGTCGTGCGACCAGAAGACACACCCGAACAACAGGCCGCGCTCGCTCGACTGCAGACGCTATTGGCGCTGATCGAGGGCTGGGTGGAAGACACCGTCCATGAGGCGGCTACGGGCCGACTGGCCTCGGCGGATGCACTCCGCGAGACGATGCGTCGTCGCCGCGGCGCAGGTGGACCAGCGGAGAAGGCATTCGCAACGCTCGTCGGCATGGAACTTCGACCACGTGATATCCGCGAAGCGGTGACGGTGTTCGCCGCGGTGCGAATACGTGGCTCACTGCAGCAACGCGATGGACTGTGGGCGCATCCGGACCTACTGCCGACACCACAAGACTTGGCTGATCCACTGGGGTTCGTCGAGACAGTGCTTAACCCCGGTGACTCACCAGAGTTGTCCTAGCCGCTCAAGGCTGAGCAGCGCACATGATCAACACCACTGACGTAGCGGTTGGTCTGAGCTCGTGGCAGGCACCAGATGCTGACCAGGCGATGCTTCAGGCGCAATACCTGGAGTTTCTTGCGACGCACCCGGACGGGATCTGGCGCGAATGTCACGACGGGCATCTGACTGCCAGCGCTCTGGTGATGGCAGAGTCGATGGATCGAGTGCTGCTGACCTTGCACCCGAAAGTGGGTCGCTGGTTGCAGTTGGGCGGTCACTGCGAGCAGGGCGATCACAGCCTTCAGGCGGCGGCCAGGCGCGAAGTCATCGAGGAATGCGGGATTGCGCCCACTTGGCTGAGTGACCACCCGCTGCGCCTTGACCGGCACCCGGTGCCCTGCGGTGGTCGCATGAGTGAGCATCTCGACGTGCAGTACCTCGCGCTGGTGCCCACGGATGCGCTGGCCGTATGCAGTGCGGAGTCACTGGACCTGCGCTGGTTTGACCTGACGAAGTTGCCTAGCGACCTTGATGGCAGTGTGCAGGCACTGATCTCGGCAGCCCGGCACAGGTGACTTTTTTCTGTCCACAGAGCGCACGCCGTGGAAACCCCATAAACACGGAGGTCTAGGCGGAGATATCCCCAGTACATCCACAGGATTCCGCACACGAAGACCACGTGATAGGCACTGTTGTCCCCACGTCGTCCACAGGTTTGTCCCGTGCCTGTGGATGCACCCTTATTTGCTCATTGACGGTATGCCGACAGGTTCCTACCGTGAGGGCGCGGGCAAGCCCCCGGGATAACGGACGATCGTGAGCGCGGGGAAGGCGTGCGACGTTGTGAGACCTGGGGGCTTTGCTCGCGACCAGTTCCCAAGCCACGGTGAGCGGCCACGGAATGGTGAGCACGTACGCTGGGCTGGTGTCCACCCTCGCCTGGTGGCTCATTCCGTTGGGCGCAACACTGCTGGCCATCGGTTGGGCCGCATTCCGTAGTCGCCCTCGCAAGCCGGCGCCAGTGCAGGATGCGATGGAAGGGTTACGCCGATTCGGTGACGCTATGGAACGTCCGCTGCCCGACTACCGAGGTGCAACGGATTCGCAGCGTCGTATGTCGCCGGGGTATCGCGATGATCGACGCGGAGCACAGTGAGCACCTTTCGACGGCTGTCTGCACAGTTCTCCGAGCGAATGCGACCTATGTCTCGACAGGCTCGAGCATTGTGGATCAGTGTCGGTGCGCTCCTGGTTCTGCTCGCAGTGGCATTCCTGCTCCCCGTGCCCTACGTCAAGCTCGCTCCCGGTCCCACGTACAACGTCATCGGGGTACGCGACGAGCAGCCCGTCATCACGATTACCGGGGCTCCGACCTATCCGGTCACCGGTGACCTCGATATGACGACCGTGATGGAGTCCGGTGGCCCACGGGGTGGTCTCACCTTCGTCGATGCACTGTCTTCCTGGGTGGACCCCAACGACGCGGTAGTGCCTCGGGAGTTGCTGTACCCCGACGATGTCACTGGTGAGGAGGTCAAGCAGCGTCAGGCCGCGCTTTTCAGCACCTCGCAGTCCAATGCGATCGCCGCTGCCGCTGTCTATCTCGATCGCCCCGTCAACCCACATGTCGTGGTGAGCGCGGTGTATGCAGGAACACCCTCTGATGGCCTGCTCTTGCCGGGCGACAAGATTCGGACAGTCGATGGTGTTGCGGTGCAGGTTCCCACTGATGTCAGTTCGCGCATTCGTTCGGCTCCATCTGGTACGACCTTCACGCTGGGTATCACGCGCACCGACACCGCGGGCGCTACCACGCAGCAGGATGTGGCAGTCACCTCCCAGCCGAACCCAGACGACCCGGCCCTGCCCTACATCGGTATCGGTGTTGGGACGTACTACACCTCGAATTTCCAGGCGCAGTTCTCGCTGGAAGACATCGGGGGCCCCAGTGCCGGTCTCATCTTCACTCTCGGCATCATCGATCTGCTGAGCCCCGCCGATCTTGTGGCCGGCCGGCACGTAGCCGGAACCGGAACCATCGCGCCAGACGGCGCCGTCGGCCCAATCGGGGGTATTCGGCAGAAGTTGGCTGGGGCACGTGCCGCCGGGGCCGAACTGTTCCTGATGCCACAGGCCCATTGCAGGGAGGCGGCCGATCACATCCCCGATGGCTTGGTGGTCACACCGGTCAGCACCCTGGACGAGGCCGTCAAGGCGGTGGAACTGTTCACCGCTGGGAGTCAGGTTCCGGCCTGTCCGGCCACCTGAGCAACCGACCCTGTGCTTGATCGACCCCCGTGTCGTAGGTTGGCTAGGTGGCCTTTGAACCCCCAAGCGGTTTTTCGTCAAGCACTCCAGTAGCCCAGCGACGTGGCGGCGTTCTGCTTCCCACGATCGTCATCCTGGCAGTCCTCCTGGTCACCTGGGTCATCTTCACCGGCTTCTACACCGACTGGCTGTGGTACCAGTCGGTCGACAAAGACGTCGTGTTCACCACCTCACTGGTGATCCGCCTGGTGATGTTTGCCCTGTTCGGACTGTTGATGGGCCTGGCGTTGAGCCTGAACATGTGGCTCGCCTGGCGATTCCGACCGGTGTTTCGTGGCACCACCCCTGAACAGGCAAGTTTGGAGCGCTACCGGGAGAGCTTGGACCCGTTCCGTCGCCGGCTGACCATTCTGCTCAGCGTCGTGGTGGGTTTCATCGCCGGATTGGGAGCTGCGGGGGAGTGGGGCACATTCCTGATGTGGCGCAATGCCGCACCCTTCGGCATCGCCGACCCGCAGTTCGGGTTGGACATCTCGTTCTTCATGTTCACGCTGCCGTTCATTCGCTTCCTGATCGGCTTCGGATTCGCTGTGCTGATCGCCAGCCTGATCATCACGGTGTTCGTGCACTACCTGTACGGCGGATTGCGACTGCAGCCCAAGGGTGATCGCGCCACGACGGCAGCGCAGGTGCACCTTTCACTCCTGCTGGCCCTGGTCATGTTCCTCAAGTCGGTGGCCTACTGGTTCGATCGCTTCTCACTGGAAACCAAGAGCGAGTCCTTAGTCTTGGGCTTTACCGGTTTGAAGTACACCGACGTGTATGCCGTACTGCCCTCGTTGAACATTCTCACCTTCGTTGCCCTCATCGTGGGCGTGCTTTTCCTAGTCAATGCACTTCGTCGGGCCTGGGCGTTGCCGCTGTTGGGCTTGGGGTTGTTGTTCCTCACGTCGATAGTCGCCGGAGCGCTCTACCCCTTCGTGGTGCAGCAATTCCAAGTGCGCCCTAGCGAATTGGTACGTGAGGAGCCGTACATCGAGCGCAACATCACCGCGACTCGTCAGGCCTACGCAATTGAAGACGCTGAGATCGCCGACTACCCCGGCACCGTGGAGCCACCCAGTCCCGCGATGGTCGACGCGTCCAGTGGCACGTTGGACAACATCCGCCTTCTCGATCCGGCAGTGGTCTCCCCCACCTACAACCAGTTGCAGCAGATCCGCGGCTACTACTCGTTCAATGACAAACTCGATGTGGATCGATACGAGATCAACGGGGAGCAGCGCGGCTCCGTGGTCGCGGTGCGTGAGATTAACCTTGCAGGTATTCCAGACGGTCAGCGCAACTGGACCAACGAGCGTGCCGTCTACACGCATGGCTTTGGGTTTGTCTCTGCCTACGACAACACCGCGCTGACTAGCGGTCAACCCGATTTCTTCGAGAGCGATATCCCCTCAACCGGCAGCCTGGAGGTTACGCAGCCTCGCGTGTACTTCGGCGAGCTTTCTCCCGCTTACAGCATTGTGGGAGCTCCGAAGGGGAGCCCACCTGTCGAACTGGACTACCCAGACGATGCCAGTCCAACCGGCCAGAAGACGAACACCTACGAGGGCAGCGGTGGAGTTTCGATGGGGTCGTTCCTCGGCCGCATGCTCTTTGCTACCAAGTTCCAGGATTCCAACATCCTGCTCTCGGATTTGGTGAACCCAGAATCGCGCATCCTCTGGGACCGCGACCCGCTGACGCGCGTGGGCAAGTCCGCTCCATGGTTGACCCTCGATCAAGACCCATATCCGGTGGTCGTTGATGGGCGAATCAAGTGGATCGTCGACGGTTACACGATTTCCAACGACTATCCCTATTCAAGTCGTGTGTCGCTTTCTGGGGCTACCGCTGACTCGATCAGTTCGCGGACGCTACCTGGTGGTTTGCGACCCCAGGACCAGCTCAACTACATGCGCAACTCAGTCAAGGCAGTGGTCGATGCCTACGAGGGCAGCGTGACGCTGTACGCGTGGGATGAATCCGATCCTGTTCTGCAGACCTGGATGAAGGCCTTTCCCGGAACTGTCGAACCGAACTCGGCCATCCCAACAGGGATCCTGGAGCATGTGCGTTACCCGCAGGATCTGTTCAAGGTTCAACGGGTGATCATGAGCCGCTATCACGTGACCGATCCGGTCACCTTCTACAACGGTACGGACGTGTGGATCGTGCCCTTCGATCCAACGGTTGCGCCGGCCCAGGTGTTCCAACCGCCCTACTACCTGACGTTGCAGATGCCAGGGGCCAAGGCCCCGTCCTTCTCGTTGACGAGTACCTTCGCGCCCCAGCGGCGTCAGACCCTGGCTGCCTTTATGGCAGTGAACTCCGAACCCGGTGAAAACTACGGAAAGATGCAGGTTCTGCAACTCCCGAGCAACACCACAATTCCTGGCCCGCAGCAGGTGCAAAATAATTTCGAGTCGGATCCAGTCGTGAGTTCGCAGTTGTCACTGCTGCGTCGTGGAGGCTCTGAGGTCGAGTTCGGGAATCTGCTCTCTCTGCCATTCAACAACGGTCTGCTTTACGTTGAGCCGGTCTATATCCGGGCTACCACCGACGGCTACCCACTGTTGCGCAAGGTCTTGGTGGGCTACGGATCAAACGTCGCCTTGGAAGACTCATTGAGCGTGGCTCTGCAACGAGTCTTCGCCTCGGACCCGAATGCCGTCCCCGAACCGCTCCCGGTGCCCGACGGTGAGATCGCGCCTGAGCCACTGCCTGATGACCAGCCCAGTGCCGAACCCACCGTTCCGACTCCATCGACCGGTGATCCGCTGCAGGACCTGACCATCGCCATTGCCGATGCGCAGGCGGCCTACGAGGAAGGCCTCGCCGCTCTGCGAGTCGGGGACTTCACTGCGTACGACCTAGCGCAGGAGAAGTTGGCTGATGCGCTTCGGCGTGCGGCCGCAGCGGAGGCCCTGCTCACTGGCGGTGGCGCTGCGGAGCCAGGCGCGCCGGCAGCGGCTTAGTCGGAGACCGCGGGGCTGGGTCCGCCCTGACGGGAGCGCCAACCAAGACGCGTCATTCGCAAGCCGAGAGCGATCATGACCACGGCGAAGATCTGGCGAACCAACGGTCCGGGAAGTGTCAGGGCCAACCAGGCGCCGCCGGTGGCACCGAGGATTGCTCCAAGGCCGAAGAGTGCACCGAGTCGCCAGTTGGTCAATCCGGGCTTGGTGAGCCTGATTGCGCCCACCAGGGCAACGGGCGCCATCACCGCCAGTGACGTTCCTGCGGCAAGTTGCTGCCCGTATCCGAAGCCAATTGCCAGTATTGGAATGAGCAGAATGCCGCCACCGATCCCAAAGAGCGTAGATAACAGCCCCATCCCCACGCCGCTAGCTAGGTAGGCGACAACGATTCCAACCTGAAGTTCCGGTTCATTCGCGTCAATGGGGACCGAGAGGTCAGATGGCCAAAGAAGCCGTGCTCCTACGAGCACAAGGAGGACGCCGAAAGCCATCTGTAGTCGGGCATCTCGCACACGCTGCACCAGGTGTGCGCCCAACCAGGCGCCGATCAGTCCGCCGACGATCACAATCAGGGCCGGTAGCCATGCCACTGATGAGCGCAGTGCGTATGTCAGTGTTCCTGCACCAGCAGCGATCGCTACGAGCACCAATGAAGTCGCCTGTGCCGCCTTCTGCGAAAAAGCGCGTCGGAGCACGAGGTACGGCACGAGCAGGATGCCACCGCCGACTCCCAAAAGGCCCGAAAAGGCACCAACGCCGACGCCCACGGCACCATCGCGGATGAGACTCCGCGGTGAGAGCGGTGGATTCGGCACCTGGCGAGCCTAGGACCCAAACCAGCCTCGCCTCTGTTCTCCAGCGAGTAGCGTGCCCCCATGACCACCAGTAGCCCCTCCAGCGAGACGCCTTCGCGCTCGGCTCAGCCCTACATCGCGCCTCGTTACGCCCGGCCGCTCTTCATTGTCAATGCCCTGGTGGCTTGGTTCGCGGTGGCCCTCTCGCTAAGCCTGAATGTCAGCGGCTATTACGTCGACACCCTGGATCCGACCAAGCCGACACTGCTCGGTAACGTCGCTGACGGTATCGACACGCCAATCAAGCGCTTCTTCGACTGGATTACCTATTTCACGATCTGGTCCAACACAACGGTTGCGGTAGTCCTTACTGCCCTGGCGGTACGCCCGAATCTGTTCCTGCGACATGACCGTGTGGGTGGCATCTGGCGAACCCTGCGCCTTGACAGCGTGTTGATGATCACGGTCACTGGCGTGGTCTTCAACCTTCTCCTAGCGGAGGGTGGCAAGCAGGGATTGGACTGGCTGTCTAACAACATGCTGCACGTGATCAACCCGATTCTGACCGTGGTCGTGTTCCTTGTAGCTGGTCCCCGCGGCATGCTCAATGTTCGGGTGGTTTTCGCTGCCCTTGTCCTACCGCTGATTTGGGCGGCCTTCGCGCTCACGCGCGGAGCGATCATCCTCGCTTATCCCTACCCGTTCCTGGATGCAGCAACCAACGGTTGGGGCCCAGTTTTCACTTTCATCATCGTCATCATCGTGTTCGCCATCATCCTGTCGTTCATTTATTGGGGTGTTGACGCGCTGATTCGACGACTGTTCCACGCCCGCTCGGCTGGCTGACCCCAGTTTGTCAGCACGGCCCTCGCCCCCGTATCCTTTGAGGACCAACACCCGACGCGGGGTGGAGCAGCTCGGTAGCTCGCTGGGCTCATAACCCAGAGGTC
>CAZKFI010000002.1:0-50694 GCA_964551975.1 uncultured Bifidobacteriaceae bacterium
GGCGAACGTTGTATCGCTGCTCATCAGTTGTACGCCCTCCGCCGATCAGGTGCAGGGATGGTCGCGCCCTTGAATTCCACTTCAATGCCGCCGAGTGGGTAGTCCTTGCGCTGCGGGTGCCCGATCCAGTCGTCCGGCATTTCGATGCGCGTCAATGCCGGGTGGCCGTCGAAAACGATGCCGAAGAAGTCCCAGGTTTCACGTTCATGCCAATCGCAGGTGGGGTACACCCCGACTATCGATGGAATGTGCGGGTCGGCATCAGGTGCAGTCACCTCAACTCGGATTCGACGATTGTGGGTTATCGAGAGGAAGTGGTACACGGCATGCAGTTCACGTCCCGTGTCATCGGGAAAGTGCACGCCGCTGACGCCACTACAGAACTCGAAGCGCAGCCCTGGCTCATCGCGCAGCGTGAGCGCAAAGGCGACAAGGTGTTCGCGAGTGACGAAGAAGGTGATCTCACCTCGATCTACGACAACCTTTTCAACCGACCCCTCAGCGGGGACTCCCCGGGCTGCCAGGCAGAGTTCAAGTTCCTCCGCAAGTTCATCGAACCCGCCACCGTATGGACGCGAGCTCGGTCCGGGCATGACGCGCATATCGACAAGGCCGCCGAACCCGCTGGTATCTCCCGAGCCCTGCACACCGAAGGATCCGGAGGAAACATTGATGAGGTCGATGGCCTTGACCCCTTGGGGTACCACCGGCTGCAGACCGCCCGCGTCGTTCGGCGATCCGGTCGCCGTCGTCGAGTCGCTCACCGCAGCAGTCCCTTGAGTTCACGGGTGGGCGCAGCACCCAGTGCTGCAGTCTCCTGCGCGACCAACTCGGCGCGGCGGTTAGGTCCGAGCTTGGAATCCTGGATCTTGTCGTGCAACTTCAAGATCGCGTCGATCAGCATTTCCGGCCGCGGCGGACATCCCGGTAGGTAGATGTCGACCGGAACGACGTGGTCAACACCCTGCACGATGGCGTAGTTGTTGAACATGCCGCCACTCGAGGCACATACGCCCATGGCCAGGACCCATTTCGGATTCGGCATTTGGTCGTAGACCTGTCGCACGACTGGCGCCATCTTCTGACTGACCCGGCCCGCCACGATCATCAGGTCTGCCTGGCGTGGTGATGCGCGGAACACCTCCATACCGAAGCGTGCGATGTCGTATCGGGGACCGCCGGTGGCCATCATCTCGATTGCACAGCAGGCAAGACCGAATGTGGCGGGCCACAGTGATCCCTTGCGTGCGTAACCGGCGAACTTTTCGACGGTAGTGAGCAGTAAGCCGGAGGGAAGTGCCTCTTCGAGTCCCATGCTGCCTCAATCCCACTCAAGCCCGCGACGCCGCCAAACGTAGGCGTACACCACGAGCAGGGTCACGATGAACAACACCATTTCAATCAGCCCGAACAGCGCCAGTTGATCGAAGGCAACGGCCCAGGGGTACAGGAAGACGATTTCAATGTCGAAGATGATGAACAGCATCGCCGTCAGGTAGTACTTCACCGGGAAGCGTCCACCGCCTACCGGCTGCGGGGTGGGATCGATACCGCATTCATAGGCATCGACCTTGGCGCGGTTGTAGCGCTTGGGGCCAGTAATCGTGGCCACTGCCACGGAAAACACTGCAAACCCGAAGGCGATGAGGCCGAGCACCAGGATCGGCGCGTAGACGTTCAACCCTGGATCAACCCCTCAAGTCTGGCCCGTGGTCCCTACCTCGCCCTTGTGACTGCATTCACGAAGCGAGTAACAGCCGTCAGCATAGTGCGACTGCACTGCTCCACTCACCCTGGGTTGACGGCTCGATGGAGCGCCACGATGCCCCCGGAGAGGTTGCGCCACTCGACCCGAGTCCAGCCGGAGCCAACCAGATCGTCGGCAAGCGCCTCCTGGTTGGGCCAGGCACGAATCGACTCGGCGAGGTAGCGATAGGCCTCGGGATTGCTCGACACCCGGCCCGCGACAGCCGGCAGGGCTCGCATCAGGTACTCCATATAAATGGACCGGAACAGCCCATTGGTCGGGTGGGAGAACTCACAGATCACCAGACGCCCGCCTGGACGCACGACACGGCGCAGTTCCGAAAGACCCTGATGCCGGTCGACCAGATTGCGCAGGCCAAAAGAGATCGTTGCCGCGTCGAAGACCTGGTCGCCGAAGGGCAGGGCTAACCCATCGCCAGCCACGAAGGCCAGGCTGGGGTGACGACGACGCCCCTGCCGCAGCATGCCGAGGGAGAAATCCGTGGCCACCACCCGGGCACCTGCTTTGGCGAAGGGCAGGCTCGAAGTACCCGTACCCGCAGCCAGATCCAAGATGCGCATCCCAGCCAGCGGCCGTACCGCCGACACCACGGCATTGCGCCAGCGGCGGGTCTGCCCCAGCGCCAGCACGTCATTGGTGAGGTCGTACCTCGGGGCCACCTCATCGAACATGGCGGCAACAGCGGCCGGATCCTTGCCCAAATCTGCACGCGCCACGTTCGCAGTCTGTCACCGCTGCACATGACCTGCATCCGCGGAACGTGACCAACACCACGGTGTCAGCCGCAGGCAGCCCCTAGAACTGCTGGTGCAGGCGGGGCGGACCCGGCCTAGCCTTTGAGCATGAATCCGGCACCGCCGAGCATCGCCCGGCAGCGCAGTGTCGGAGGACAAGCAGCGCCCATTGTGCGTACCCGACCTATCGACGATCCCGAGGCACTGCTCGCACTACTGCCGAACGACCATCCTTCGGCCTGGGTGCGCGATGGTGAAGGACTCGTGGGCTGGGGCGTTGCCGCGGAACTCCAGGTGCGTGGCTTCGAACGGTTCAGCCGGACACAGCGCTGGTGGAGTTCCTGGTGCCAGGCCGCCACGATCGACGACACGGTTTCAATGCCCGGCAGCGGCCCTGTTGCCTTTGGCTCCTTCACTTTTGATCCGGATGCCTGGTCATCGATCGTCATCGTGCCGAAGGTCATCGTGGGTCGCCGCGGCGGCCAGGCCTGGATGACGGTGATCCACACCCCGGACGAAGACATCTCCGCAAGCCGCACGCTGCTGCACGCTGTCGAGCCACCCGCATCGGTAGAAGCTGTGCAATGGAAGCCGGGTGCGGCTACCGAAGAGCGTTGGCAGAACGCCGTTCGTGAGGCAGTACGCCGGATCAACGCGGGTGAGTTCGACAAGGTCGTCCTCGCTCGCGACATCATCGGGCAGGTCACCGGACCCCTGGACCTACGACTCCTACTCGCCAATCTGGCCACCGCCTACCCCAGCTGCTGGACCTTTGCGGTGGACGGCCTCGTGGGTGCAACTCCGGAACTGCTGGTACGCCGTACCGGTGACCTGGTCACCAGCAGGGTGCTTGCCGGGACTGTCCGCCGTCAGGGTGAGGCATCCGTTGATGCCACCCTCGCCGAGGCTCTGCTCAGCAGCGGCAAGGACCTCGAGGAACACGAGTACGCAGTGCACTCCGTCGCCCGGGCGCTCGCAGCGCACTGCACCGACTTGGATGTGCCCGCACGTCCGCATGTCCTGCGGCTGGCGAACGTCCAACATCTGGCCACCGACGTCACCGGTCAGTTGGCCGACGGAACGTCTGTGCTCGGCCTGGCAGCCGCCCTGCACCCGACAGCTGCCGTGTGTGGAACACCGACCGAACGTGCGATGGCTGCAATCCGCGAACTCGAAGGCATGGATCGACGCAGGTACGCCGGGCCCGTGGGCTGGTTCGATGCGCACGGTGATGGCGAATTCGGCATTGCACTGCGCTGCGCTGAGGTCGATGCGGCAAGCGGCCGAGTTCGTGCTTTTGCCGGCTGCGGGATCGTCAGTGGATCGAATGCCGAGCAGGAGTTAGCCGAGTCGACGGCGAAACTCTCACCGATCATCAACGCGCTGGGCTGAACGCTCTGCCCGCAAGCAGGCCACTGCACCACCGAAGTCGTCGTCGACGAACCGCTGCCAGGTCGTCCAGCGGCTATCGCGCTCACTGTCCAGCAGACCCAGCATTGCGTCATTGACTGCCAGGACGTAGGCCCGAACCTCCTCAAACTGCAGGCGCACTGCCACATCCAGCAAATGCCGAATCATGAGTCGACCGATTCCACGGTGGTGCCAGGCGTCATCCACGATCACCGCGATCTCACCGCAGTCCACATCATCCGGGCTGATGGGAAAGGCGTTACCGACGGCGACCACCGCGTGGTCCATGGTCACTGCCACCAGGGTCGCACCGCGATGACCTCCGGCAATCCGACGCAGATTGTCTTCGCGCCAGGCATTCATCGGTGTGAAGTACCGCTGGTACCTGCTCTCCTCGGAGCAGCGCTCGTGCATCCGCGCGATAGCTTCACCGTCCTGCGGACGGGCAAGGCGGATCACCAGCACTGTGCCATCGGCCAGAACCTCCGTCCACCCGTAGTCCTCACCAAACCCGCGAATCTGGGCGAGTGCAGCAACCAGTGCCAGCAGCGTTGAGGCACGATTGCGCTCCGTGACTGTGAATGGAATCACCTGACGTCGCAAGATCACATGACGGTCGATGGTCCACTGCAACCTCATAACGAAAGCTGTTGCATTGTCGCCTTCGGCTGCTGGAACTACCTCCCATGAGTCGGCGAGCACGAGATCAGCCGCTGCCTGCGGTGCAGCGTCCGGATCCGATGCAAGTGAGACGCACCGTTCGAGTACCCGCGTGGCGATGTCTTCACGGTCCTCAGGCAATCCGCGAGTGACGCTCGCCGAACCACTGACTGAGGACATTGCTTGCAGAATGCTCATGCGATCCACGTCCAGTGGTGCACCGAGTAGGAGATCTACGAGCTGCTCACCATGAACAGGACTCGCAGCGAGCACCGTCATAACTTGGCCGCGCACCATGGCCACCGAGCGAAGCAGCTGCGGTAGCGCAGTGGCGGTATCCGGAATCACCGTGCGCGCCCGCCAATACTGCACCTGCCTGCCAGGGGACGCGATCTGCGGATGTTCCGGGGCCAATGATTCGAGCAATCGAGCAGACAGTGCTGCCCATGAGCGCTCATCAACCCACCGACCAAGGTCTATGCCATCCGCCGCAGTCGCGGCCTGGCGAAGCAGGGTGAGCCCAGCACTGACAGCCATCATGTGCAGGGCGGCAGCCTGAGTATCGACCGCATCGTCGATTGCTCCGCTGCCGCGTAACTGATGGACGACGCTACGTGTGGCTGCCCAACGCTGCTCCAATCTCGCATCAACTAGGCCGGCCAGTACCGGATCCTCCCCTGCCAATGCCAGTGCCTGAAGTTCCCGGCGATCCCAGGCGGCAGCCGGTGTGGTCAGCACGGTGCGTGCTGCCTCCATGAGCAACGACATGGGATCGGCTTGGGCGTCACGAGCCTGAGCCTGCATTGCCCGTGCCACCGGCGGAAACGGCAGGCCAGCGGTGATCGACCGAAGTGATTTTGCGGCTGCACGCAAAGCGCGAGTCAGTGCGCGATCCGGTGCATCTTTGGCCATTAGTCGCTCGCGTCGATGGCTTCGCTGACCGCTGCCTGAATACTCGTCAAGATCCGAGCCTCCTCAGCCCGCGCACAGGTACGTGCCACGATCACCTGAACACCGCCTGCTGTCAGTGCTCCAGGCAGGGCCGCACGTAGGTCAACCTCTGACTGCACGACTGTCACGGGCAGACCGCAGGCGCGGGCAAGTTCAGCGACATCCCCGGTAACTGGGGTTCCGAAGACACGTTCGAAGTGGTCAGCGAACTGCGGTTGCCCTTGCTCAAGTTGACTGAAGATTCCCCCACCATCGTTATCGCTGACCACGATCACCAGATTAGGTTGCGCCTCCTGGGCCGGAATCATCAGAGCGCTGTCGTCGTACCGGAACGCCAGGTCGCCGACCAAGGCAACGGCTACGCCGCCATCAGCCCGCTGATGTGCAACCGCCGCACCCCACGCCGTGGAGAGGGAACCATCAATTCCAGAGGTCCCTCGATTCCCCACGACATACGCCTGGGATGGACTGCGCCCGGCGAATGCCGCGGCATGTCGCACCGGCCATGAAGCGCCGAGAAAGAGCAGACCATCAGGGGGTACTGCACTGGCACAACTGCGTGCCACATCGATTCCGGTGAACAACTCAGGATGCACTGCGGTTTCAATCGCCGCAGCTGCCAGCACATCGGCACGTTGCCACTGCACCAACCAGTCGTTTGCCGGGATCTCGTGAGCACTTGGCAGCGGGACGCCGGTGATCACCATGTCGGCGGTGCGGGTGGGATCCGCCCATGGCGCTCGAGCGTTGACCGTGACGTGCCAGGGCGACTGAGCGACCGTCCGAAGTACTGATCGGGTGAGACCCAAGCGACCAACGGTCAACACGAAATCCGGCCTCATCGCCTCGGCAAAACTCGGACTTGCCAACAACAGGGGGCCGTGGGCCAGCGCCAGCGCGCAGCCAGCCACATTGCCGGAAGGCTCACCAATGATGGGCCAACCCATCGCCTCAGAGAGATCGTCGATGAGTTCGATCGCGTCGGCGTCACACTGATCGCCGACCAAAATCAAGCCTCGGGTCGGGGCCGGTCCACTCCACCCAAGATCGTCCAGTACGTCGTCAATCGTGACGCTCATGGCTCCGAACATGCGCCCGTCGATGGTCCACGGTCGATCATCGGGGCGACCGGCCAGCACCCCCGCAGGTTCGCTGGCTTCAGTCACGTCAACGGAGTTCGTACCGCCGGTGGCCCCATCCTTCGGCGTATCCGGGCCTGGCACCAGGGGATCCGCAAAGGGCAGATTGAGCTGAACGGGACCGGGATCCGTGGGATCGGTGGCCACCGCGATCGCATGAGCGACTGTCGAGCGCCAGTAGCGCACGGCCGCCCGCTGCTGGGCTTCATCGGCCACGGACATGATCTGCAGTTCGAAGGTGCGCCGCACACAGGTTCCGAAGATGCCGAGCTGCTCAATGGCCTGGTTGGCACCCACCTGCCGTAGTGGACCTGGTCGATCCGCTGTCAGGGCAAGAATGGGGATGCCGCTCTCGTCGGCTTCAACAAGTGCTGGATGCAGATTCACTGCTGCTGTGCCGGAGGTGGTCACCACCGCCACCGGTGACTGACTCACCTTGGCAAGACCCACGGCCAGGTACCCGGCAGAACGTTCATCGATCCTTACGTGCAGACACAGTCGACCGGCGCGTTCAGCTGCACTCAACGCGAGGGCAAGCGGCGCTGATCTCGAGCCCGGTGCGAGGACGACATCTTCGACTCCGCCGCGGATGAGTTCATCGACCAGCACCTGAGCCTGGGCGGTCGACGTCTCCACCCAGTCAGCCTATGAGGCTCTAGGTGGCGTCACCAGTTGTTCCCAACGTGCTGCGGTACCCCCCTGCCAGGCACGGCGCACGCGATCGAGCAGTTGGCGCCGGCGCTGCTCGCTCAGGGCTCCTGCGGCCTGGTGGAGGCGATCGAGTGAGCCCACGGGGCGCGTGGTGGGTAACCGACCGAAGTTCGCGATGAGCGGGGGTTCGGTGAGATCCGTTGCGAGCAGGCTGGACGTACCCAGACCACATGCACGATCAACGGGTAATGCCGCAGCCAGGGCGAGCCCGGGACCAAGGCCGACCGAGCTGTCTAGTGATCCGCTCACCACAACGGGGAGATCGATCGCACGAGCCAGTGCCATGCATCGCTGCACGCCACCCAGTGGTGCGGCTTTCAGGATGATCACATCTGCGCACTGGCGAATCAGATCGAGGGCGGTGAATGGGTCGGGGTTTCGACGAATGAGCTCATCAACGGCGATGGGGACTCCGGTAGTCGCTCGGATCTGCTGCAGTGCCGAAGGTTCCAGGCAGGGCTGCTCCACGTACTCGATGGGACAGTCTCGTAGGTGATCGAGCACTTCGATCGCCTGGTTCGGCTCCCAGGCACCGTTGGCATCGAGTCTGATCCGCCATTGGTCACCGGGCGCAGTTTGTGCGATGTGAGTACAGATGGCGTTGACACGTCGCACATCTTCGACTGGGTCATCACCCACCTTGAGTTTGAATACCTGATGCCCTCTATCTAACGCAGCATCGACCAGACTGAGGGCGTCGCCAATGGCGATGGCCGGAATGATCGCGTTGACGGTGACCTGTTCGATCCGTGGGATCGGCCATTCGCCGAAGGCAGCCTCAACAGCACAATCCAGCCAGCGGCTCGCTGCAACATCGTCATAGTCGTCAAAGGGCGCGAACTCGCCCCAGCCACTGGGTCCAATGAAGATGACACCGGTTCGTTCCCGCACCCCTCGGAACGGCACCTGCAGACGGATCAGGAAAGGAAAGGCAACGGCCAGCAGGTCATCGACGGTCATCGCTGGAAGCGGACCTAGGGTCGCTTGGGGAACTTCCCGAAATCCGGTGCCCGCTTCTGCTTGTAGGCGTCGCGCCCCTCCTGACCTTCTTCGGTCATGTAGAACAGCAGCGTCGAATCACCAGCCAACTGTTGAATACCCGCTAGGCCATCGTCGGCTGCGTTGTGGGCGCCCTTCAGCATTCGTAGGGCCAAGGGCGACAGGGCAAGCATTTCCTTAGCCCAGGACACCGTCTCGATCTCGAGATCTTCGATGGGAACGACCGCGTTGACCAAACCCCAGTCGTAGGCCTGCTCGGCTCCGTACTGACGGCACAGGTACCACACCTCACGTGACCGCTTGACCCCGATGGTGCGCGCGAGCAACCCGGAGCCGTAGCCACCGTCGAAGGAGCCAACCCGCGGACCGGTCTGCCCAAATCGCGCATTGTTGGCCGCAATCGACAAGTCGCAGACCACATGGAGAACATGCCCACCACCGATTGCGTATCCCGCGATCATGGCGATCACCGGCTTGGGCGTGCGACGAATCTGAATCTGCAGGTCAAGAACGTTCAGTCGTCCGATACCCCGCCGTGCTACCTCATCATCACCGATGTAGCCGTCGTCGCCCCTGATCATCTGGTCACCGCCTGAGCAGAATGCCCAGTCGCCTTGACCGGTGAGGATGATCACCCCGATGCTGTCATCATCACGAGCGACGTTCATCGCATCACACAACTCGAAAAGCGTCTGGGGGCGGAAGGCGTTGCGCTTCTGCGGTCGATTGATGGTGATCTTGGCTATTCCAGCGTCATCACCGGTTGAGTGCTCCAGACGGATATCCCGATAGTCACCCTTGACCTGCCAGGTGCAACCGGGCCGAGCCGACGAGTACCCCGGGTCCGTGTACGCAGGTGAACTCTCCGGCACCACGGGTGGCAGCACGTAGCGCTTGCGCGAGTCAAATGACTCGCTGAGATCAAAAGACCCGCTCATGTTGGTAACGCTACCGCGACTACGCTCCTGGAGTGTCAGTCAGGCCATTGCATCGCTTCCCGGTGACCCCGGGTCCGGACGGCGCGATGCGACTGTTCGATGCACTCCCCGATGCTCTCGCCGGGCACGGACCTGCACTTGCACCAGTGCCGACCATCAGCCTGACCACACCGCAGGAGGTTGTCCAGCACATGCTGGCGGCCACGCGCCCAGACGATCCTTCAATACCCCTTGAGCATTCAGAGGTAGCGCTGGTACTGGCCACCTCAGGATCGACGGGTTCACCCCGCGGTGTTCTGTTGAGTGCGAGCGGTCTTCAGGCACTTGATCATCAGGTCCTGCAGCGCGTACGACCCGTTGAGTCGGGGGCTGAGTCGAGAGTTGAGCCCGTAGGCGCCGTGCAATGGATTGCCGCACTTCCGGTCACCTCCATGGGTGGCTGCAATGTGTTGATCAGGTCACTTGCCGCTGGAACCTCGCCGCTGTTCGCGTCGAGTATTGGTGGAATGACGCCCTTCACCGTGGAGGCGTTCACAGGTGCTGTGGCCAGGGCCAGTCTTGATCAGCACGGCCGACGGAACCTGCTGGCTACGTCACTGGTTGCCGCTCAGGTCCGTCGTCTGCTGGCTGACCCGGAAGGTTGCGACGCACTTCGTGCCTGTCAGCTGGTGCTCGTGGGCGGTGGCCCACTGCCTGCACCGGTAGCCCTGGCAGCCAGGGAGGCGGGTGTAACGCTGACGACCACCTACGGCGCTACTGAGACCGGGGGTGGTTGCGTCTTCGATGGGCACCCTTTGGCTTCGGTCCAGGTCCGGCTACGCAGACCTGACGGCACGTACCTTCCGCCGCTATCAACTGATGCGCCGGGCCAACCCTTTCCCGTGAGTGAGTGTGATGAATCTGGTGAAATCGTCATAGCCGGGCCGATGCTGGCACTCGGCTATCGCTGCAATCCGCAGGCCACCCAACAATCGTTTACCGCGGCTGGCTACCGCACTGGTGACATCGGCCGTTGGAGCGCCTCCGGCACGTTGGAAGTGCATGGTCGCGCCGACGACATCATCGCGGTACGCGGCACCAACGTGGCGTTGGGTGCCGTCGAAGCCGCAATAAGTCAACTCCCGGAAATTGCAGCCGTTGCTGCGATACCCAGCGGATCCTTGGATGATCCAGCGATTACGGTCTGCGCCGTGCTCGGAAATCAGGACCGAGACCGAGCCGACATGCCTGACATGGAGGCGATCATCCGCACTCAGGTTCGCGAGCAACTCGGTAGCGCCGCCACTCCCGCGAGGATCGTCTTCCTTGACCAGTTGCCCCTGCTGCCCGGTGGCAAGATCGACCGGGTGAGCCTGCGCCGCGCAATGACCACCCAGCCATGAGCCAGCCAGAGCTGCGCTCCGGCCTCGGCGTGTGGATTGCCGGAGCTCGACCCAGAACGCTGCCGGTTGCCATCGCGGGAGTACTCGTGGGCACTGGCGCCGCTACGGCAGTCGATGCTCTGCAACCGGTGCACGCGCTGCTTGCGCTGATTGTCGCACTGGCACTGCAGGTCGGCGTGAACTACGCCAACGACTACAGCGACGGTATTCGGGGTACGGACAACAATCGAGTTGGTCCGGTGCGACTCGTTGGACAGGGGCTGGCAACGCCAGCGGCCGTCCGACGGGCAGCGCTGCTGGCATTCCTCGTGGCAGCAGCTGCCGGCCTGCTGCTGGTCGCACTCACCGGCCGCTGGTGGCTCCTCATTGTGGGTGCACTCTGCTTGCTGGCCGGCTGGCTCTACACCGGGGGACCTCGGCCCTACGGGTACCTAGGACTGGGTGAACTCTTCGTCTTCATCTTCTTCGGCTTGGTTCCGGTCCTCGGCACCTGCTACGTACAGGCTGACCGCATCACTGTGCCGGCCCTCCTGGGTGGCTGCGGTGTTGGCCTCCTGGCCTGTGCCGTGCTGTTGACCAACAACCTCCGAGACATTCCCGGCGACACCCTGGTGGGCAAGCGCACACTGGCCGTTCGCATCGGCGCACCGGCAACGCGCATCCTGTATGTGGTGATGGTGTTTGGCGCAGCTTTGACCATTCCTGCCATTGCCGCGGTGACCACCTGGTGGACTTTGATCGCATTGGCTGTGTTCATACTCGCAGTGCAACCCATGCAGGCGGTACGGACCGGAGCATCGGGTGCCGCGCTGATCCCGGCGCTGAAGTCGACTGGCCTACTCGTCCTTGCCTACGGCCTTGCCCTGACCGCGGCCCTTACCCTTACCGCGGTCCTTGGCGTCACTGGGTGAACTAGGTGAACTGGCTCCGGGCACGGCCCGGTCTGCGATGGCCCCTTCACCACCGTTATCGCCACGATCATCGTCGTCTTCGGCCCGCGTCGCTGCATCGATGCGCTCATTGATCCGACGAAAGAACCGCCACACACCTGCGCTCATGGCATCACGCTGACGATTGAGGAGGAGCAGGCTGATCGCGCCCGAGACCACGATCGCCAGCGCCAGTGCCAGCAGTCCACGCATGCCGGTGAGCCACTGCAGGAGCAGCCAGACCACGAGAAATACCGCTAGACGAAGTCCCGTATAGATGATCAGGGACCGCGCACCTGGGCGAGCGCCGGCGGGAGCGGGCTGGCGGTCGTTCCTGGTGTCTGGTCCTTCATTGGCTTGGTCGCTGGGCACCCTCCCACGCTACGGGGTGACCGATATCGAGTTCAGCGTTAGTGTGGAGTGGTGCTCAGGGTTATCGGCATCCTGCTCGTTCTTGCGCTGTACATCTCGTTCATCGTGGACGTTCTGCGCACACCGGGCTCGCTGGTGCGGGCCCTGCCCAAGGCCCTGTGGTTGCTGATCGTGATCTTGATCCCACTCATCGGGGGCATCCTGTGGTTCCTGGCCGGACGCCCCAGGCAGACCGGCGGTGGGCTCTTTCGGCGACGGGGGCCGGTGGCACCGGATGATGATCCGAGCTTCTTGAAGGCTCTTGATGAAGAGGCCTGGCGTCGGCGGATGCAGCAGCGACGGGGTCAGCAGCGCCCTGACCCGAACCCGAACGGTTGAGTCCTCAAACTCCTGCGTAGGAATGCAGGCTGTTGACGAAGATATTGACCCCGAAGTAGTTGATCAGGAAGGCCAACCAACCGGCCAGGGCGAGCCAGGAGGCTCGATTCCCCCGCCAGCCCACCGTGGACCGGGCGTGCAGGTAGGCCGCGTAGATCACCCAGGTGATGAAGGCCCAGGTCTCCTTCGGGTCCCACCCCCAGTAGCGTCCCCAGGCCTGCTCTGCCCAGATGGCTCCGGCCACCACGGCGAAGGTCCACAGCGGAAAGGAAAAGGCCAACACTCGGTAGGTCAATGTTCGCAGGCGCTCAGTATCCGGTACCCGCTCGCACCAGTGCGGCAGTTGCGCACCGGCCGCGACGCGACGATCCACTCGTGCACGTGCCAAGGAAAGCCCGGCCGTTGCCGCCGCAAGGGTGAAAGCGCCCGCGCAGATGATCGCGGCAAGGACATGGATGACCAACCAGGTCGACTTCAGCGCCGGCACTAACTGTGCTGCCTCGGTGTACAACACAGTGACGGCCATACCCAGGGTGAGCAATGTTGGGATCACCACGAACAGACCGAGCCAGCGCAGGTCACGGCGAAGTGAAACGCCGAGAAACACCAGCAGGATCGCCAATGCCGCGGTGATGGAGAACTCGTACATGTTGCCCCAGGGCACCCGGCCTGCCCACAAACCTCGCAGAATGACCCCGCCGAGCAGTACAACCATGGCAAGCCAGGTCAACGCCATCCCGATATTCGCCGCGCGCCGCTGCCCCGTGGCCTCGGTGGCTCGTCGTGCGGCGAAGTCGATACTGAAGGCGATCATTGCCCCCAGCAGTGCCACCATCGACGAATAGACCAACACATTGCTGGCCTCGGCAAGTTCCTGCGCTGACATCACGTCCCCATCCTGCTGGATATCGCTCCAGCTGCATCCTGGGATCCGGTTACCGCGTGGAGCACCGCCTGCACATCATCAGCCAGGTTGGTGGACTCGCTGCGGGCTAGTCCAGCGATCTCCACTACTGGTTGATCGACGGGTCCACTGACAGCCACGAACACGCGTCTGCGTCGAATGAGCAACGTTCCGATCAATCCGACCATTGCCAGCAGTGCGCAGATCAGGGCCACGGGGCCTCCCGGGTCAGAGGCCAACTGGAAGGAGGCCCACCGCTGCCAGCCGATGAAGGTGATCGCTCCCGCGCTACCGGGTAGGACCCAGGTCTCACCCGGACGTAGGGATTCCAGACCGATCTGCTGCATATCCGCGGTCTTTAATGTGTACACACTCTGTGGCATGCCATCGTCGAGGCCGAGATCACCTGTCCACGCCGAGAGGAACACCGCCGGATCATCGGGTGCGGGAAAGGTCGAGTGCGGTCCGCGGATCTCATCCACAGCTGCAGTCGGCAAGAACAGTCCCTGGATACCCAACTGCGGATTTGCATCAGGAAGCTTGATGACACCGGTTGAGGTGAAGTTCCCATCCTGTGGAAGGAAGACCACGGCATCCTCGAATACCACCTGACCGGTTCGGTCCGCGATACGAAATGTCGGGGCGTAGCCGTGGCCCACAAGGTAGACGCGAGCACCGGGCACACTCAAGGGCGCATTGACCTCCACCAAGCGCTCAGCCTCTGGCTCCTGCAGGCCGTCGGAATACGACAGCCGCGCCTCGAACAGCCGTGGTGCACCGCGTTGCGCCTCGCTTCGCTCGAACTCCACGGCGAAGTCCTGCAGGGTGAACGAGAAGGGTTGCAGCGCGCTTGCGTCAACGAGTCGACCACCACCCCAGGCGTCGAACTGCGTCAACGTGTTAGAGAACCCTTGACCCTCGCGCACGATCACATTTCCTCGCCAGCCGAACAGTCCGCCGACGGCGACGCCAATCAGGATGCCGACCAAGGCAACGTGAAAGAGCAGATTGCTCACTTCACGCAGGTTGCCCTTCTGGGCAGAGATCCACCGCACCTGAATACCGGCGCCCTGGTCGCGGACTCCTTCGGTCACACTCCATCGACCACGACGGAAGTAGTGCAGCGCTCGGTCATAGGCCAGGTCACCATCAACCTGCGGATGAGCGGCGGTGAACTCCGGAAGGCGGCTGAGGTTACGTGGGGCCGGCGGTGGAGGCTTGCGCAGACTGATCACCAAATCACGGATCCGAGGAATGACGCAGCCCACGAGCGAGATGAACAGCAGGAGGTACACCGCAGCAAACCAGGCTGATGCATAGACATCGAAGAAGCCCAGTCGGTCCAGGATTGGCCCCCAGGTCGGGGAATCGGCGATCCACTCTTCAACGAGGATGGGGTTGGTTCCGCGCTGCGGGAGGATCGAACCAGGGACGCTGACGACCGCTAGGCACAGCAGGAGGATCAGGGCGATCCGCATGCTGGTCAGTTGACGCCAGGCCCAGCGCAGGAAGCCCACCGTCCCCAAAGGTGGCAGGGAGCTGGCCTGCTGAATTCCTTGGTCGGTCTGCACCATCACAGCACCGTGGTGAATTCAGGCATGACACCACGCAACCACACTGTGACCTGATCCCACCACCCGAGGATGAGTGCGATCCCGATGCCGATCAGCAGGAGACCGCCGACACGCATGATGAGGGTCGAGTGTTGGCGCAGCACGGGAAGCACCCCGGCGAGATGCTGAAAGCCGATGGCTAGGGCGATGAATGGCAGACCGAGGCCGAGGCAGTACGCAGCCGAGAGCAGGGCGCCGCGCGCGGCGCTGCCTTCGGTGAAGGCCAGCGTCTGGACTGCAGCCAATGTCGGGCCAATGCACGGTGTCCAGCCCAAACCGAAGGCGATACCGAGCAACGGTGCCGAAACCAGGGCCAGCCCGGTTCGCGGGGTCGGTTCACGAGGACGCCATTGCCGTTGCAGAAGGGGAACAACGCCGAGGAATGCCAGCCCCATGACGATCACCAGCACCCCCGCGAGGCGGGTGATCACCTGCTGGTACTCCAGCAGCAGTGCGCCTATTCCACCGAAGAACAGGCCATAGGAGACGAAGACCGCGCTGAACCCGAGGACGAAGAGCGTGCTGCCCAGCAGGATTCGCCAGCGCGAGCCCACGCCCGCTTCTAACTGCGCCCCGGTGAAGCCCGTGACATAGGACACATAACCAGGAGCAAGGGGCAGTACACACGGACTCAGGAACGCAACGACCCCGGCAAGCAGGGCAAGGGCTAGCGCTATCAGCATGGGGCCGGTGGCTACCTGCTCCACGACAGCACCCATCAGGTCTCCTCGGCAAGGAGGGAGGTGATGAGGCCGTCCAAGGTTGCCGCCGACACTTTGCCCAGTGCCCGCGCGGCAACACGTCCCTGCTGATCGATGAGCACGGTGGACGGAATGGCCTGCGGTGGCAGCGTCTGTGCGAATTGCAGTTGGATGCGTCCATCCGGATCAGCGATGTTCGGATAGTCGATGCCGAATCGTGTGACGAATGCCTCAGCTGTGGTCTTGGAGTCACGCGTGTTCAGGCCGATGAACTGCACCGGGGCGTCGGCATGCTCCTGCGCCGCCATCACCAGTTCTGGAGCCTCTGCACGACACGGCGCACACCAGGACGCCCAGACATTGAGCACCACGATCTTCCCGCGTTGCTCAGCCAGACTCCAGGTGTTGCCATCGAAGGTGCTGCCGGTGATCTGCGGCGCAGGTGCACGCATCGCAGGATCCAGCAACGTCACTGAGCCGTCCCCGGCAACAAAGCCGGTACCCGCCTGGCCCTCGGCTGAGCTGCAGCCGGTGATCAGTGCCAAAGCACAGACACACACCAGGGGGGCGATCCACCGTCGTGAACTACCGCGTAACACGCGATCACCGCGCCACTAGGCGCCTGGAATCTTGCTGGCCTTGTCCAAGAGATCCTTGGCAGGCTCGGTGTAGGTGATGGCGATGAGGCGATCGCCTTCAAAGGTCAACGAAGTGAGTGAAGCCAGCGTGCATTGACGACTGCGCGGGTCATGCCAGAGTCGACGGCGCTCCGCGGAAAGCCGTGCGATCCAGATTGGGAGTTGATGGCTCACCATGACCGCCTCACGGCCGCGCACCTGGTTACGGGCTGCCTTGATTGCCGTGACCATCCGCGCGGCGACCTGGGTGTAGGGCTCACCCCAGGACGGTAGGAACGGATTCCACAGATGCCGCCAGGTCCTTGGCTGACGCAGCACACCGTCTCCCACGCTGACTCGCTGACCTTCGAAGATGTTCTCCGCTTCGATGATGAGTGGTTCACCCTGGATCGGCAAGTTGTGCTTGGCGGCGATCGGCTGGGCCGTCTGCTGTGCGCGTTCCAGCGGTGAGGCGATCACTGCTGCGAGATCTGCACCGGCCAGTGCCTGTGCTGCTCGCTCCGCCATCTGCTCACCGAGTGCAGAGAGGTGGTACCCGGGCAGCCGACCGTAGAGGACACCCTGTGGGTTCTCGACCTCGCCGTGCCGGAGAAGGTGAACGACGGTACGCGGCTGCGCCGATGTTTCCTGCGTGCTGGAACCCATATCGATCAGGTTACGTCACTTGCGGCGGGGCGGAACGCGGCGCCGACTCGGTCGCCAACTCTCCTCGCCCGCCTCGAGGGAGGCATGTCGAAGTTCCTCGCCGTACTCGGCAAGTGCCTCCACGAGCCCCTGTGGGGTGGTGACGGTCGCTAGGACGTCGACTCGCAGACCGTGCTCCTCGGCGGTACGTGCCGTCTGCGGTCCGATGCAGGCCACGATCGTGGAGTGATGCGGCTTGCCGGCGATTCCTACGAGGTTGCGCACCGTACTGCTGGAGGTGAAGACCACTGCATCGAAGCCGCCGGTCTTGATGGCTTCGCGCACCTCGGCATGCGGTGGTGCGGCCCGCACGGTTCGGTAGGCCGTGATGTCCTCAACCTCCCAGCCGAGCTCGGCGAGGCCCGCAGCCAGACTGTCCGTTGCGATGTCAGCTCGCGGCAGAAACACACGATTGATCGGATCGGTGAGCTCGTCGTACGGCGGCCACTCCGCAAGCAGACCTGCGGTTGATTGATCCTGCGCTGGCACCAGATCCGGACGGACGCCGAACTCCAGCAGGGCCGCAATGGTTGGCTCACCCACGGCAGCCACCTTCAAACCGGCGAATGAACGAGCATCGAGGCCGTACTGTGCCAACTTCTCACGAATGGCGCGAACGGCGTTGACCGAGGTGAATGCGATCCACTCATAGCGTCCACCAACCAGGCCGTGCAGGGCGCGATCCATCTGCTGCGGGGTGCGCGGCGGCTCAACCGAAATCGTCGGTACCTCAAGCGGAACTGCGCCATGGAGGCGCAGCAGCGGCAGCAGCGGTCCACCAGATTCCTGCGTGCGCGGGATAAGGATGCGCCAGCCGAACAGCGACTTAACCTCGAACCAGTCCAGGCGTTCACGCTGTCCAACCACGTCTCCGACGACCATGATGCCCGGGCCTGCGGTGCGTGTGGACTTGGCCAGCAGGCCGATCTCCTCGAGCACACCGGTTACCGTTCGCTGGTCCACCGTCGTACCGCGGCGCGTGACGGCAACCTGGGTTCCCGGATCAGCTCCGGCCTTCAACAACCGACCCGCGATGTCAGCCGAGCGATCTGCGCCATTGAGGAAAACGATGGTCATCCGACTGTGTACGAGTTCTGCCCAGGGCAATTCGGGATCATGGGCATCGACCACGCGGAATGAGCGGACGCGTCCACCAACCAAGCCGAAACCTGCGTACGCCGGCACCGCGGTCACTTCGCTGACACCCGGTGCGATCTCGAACATAACCTTCGCGCGCTTGAGGGCGGCAGCTTCATGAACGATCGAGCCGTCGACTACTGGATCTCCGCCGAGCAGGCGCACCGTCCGCAGGCCCTCACGCGCGGCCTCGATCACCAGTCGGGCACATTCGGCATGCTCGAGGGCATTGCCGTCACCGTCTACCGCCTGGGCAACCCGGGTGTTCTCACCCGCGTAGAGCTCCGCAACGGGAACCACCCAGGAGTCGGCCAGAATGAAGTCGGCCTCCTTGAGCAGGGTCACGGCTCGCACCGTGAGCAGATCCGGGTCTCCTGGACCCGCTGAGACGATGGCCACCGGGGCTGCGGTGTTCTTGCGACGCGCCTTGGTGCTCGTCGGTGCACTGGGAGAAGTCGCTCCCGCCACCTTCGTTGTCACACTGCCTCCTGCAGTTTCCTGATGGATAAGTCCGCCTTCACTTGCTCCCCGGTCGTCACGCATGGACCACCCGCATGCCTTCGGCTGCGACGGGATCGCCGACCACGGCTTCCTCAGCCCGGCGTTGTTCATGGAATGCCAGGATCTGCAGTTCGACTGCGAGATCCACCTTGCGGATTTCCACGCTTGGGGGCACCGACAGCACACTCGGCGCGAAGTTGAGAATGCTGCGAATACCCGATGTCACCAGGCCGTCACAGACCACCTGCGCTGACTCGGCCGGAGTTGCAATGACGCCTATCCGCGCACCGCTGAGCCGCACTACCTCAGGGAGCGCATCAACTGTCTGCACCGTCATGGTCGTATCACCGGTGACCACCCGCTCCCCGATTACCCGGGGATCGGAGTCGAAGATGCCCACCAGCTGGAACCCGCGCAGGCTGAAGGCCCGATAGGAGGCGAGGGCACGACCGAGATTGCCGAAGCCGACCAGGACCACGCCGTATGGCACTGACATGCCCAACTCACGGCTGATGTGAAATGCCAGTGAGGCCACGTGGTAGCCGACGCCTCTGGTGCCGTAGGAGCCGAGATAGGAGAGGTCCTTGCGCAGCATGGCGGCGCTGACCCCGCAGGAACGCGCCAGATCATCCGAACAGACCGTGTGCACACCCTTGGCATCGAGGGTGCCCAGAACACGGTGATACACAGGGAGCCGCGCGATGGTCGCCGGCGGGATCTCACGACCCTCGATGGACGGGGCCTGATTCAGGGCGCGCGGCCGTGCCATCGGGCCTAGGGACCGGCGGGACAGCGGCATGCGAACTCCGTGATGATCGTCAATCGCTGCGCAGGTCGGCCTGTGTCTGACGTGGTGGCAGTGACCCACGAGAACGGCGTGCGCTGCGGTGAGCGTGCAGCGCCAAGGTTAGGCAAACCCGGGCACTGGCACAAAGTTGAGCGGTCGCCTACGTCCGATTATCGGTACTTAGGGCGGCGCGGAGCGCGGATTCCTCAACCCAGTAGTGGCTCAGCTCCCGACCGTCAACCAAGACGACGGGTATGCGATCCCGGTGTGCACGGAGCAGCTCGGGGTCGTCCAGGATCGACACCTCCTGCCAGGCCACGCCCAGTTCTGCGCTCACCTGCTCCACCACGAGCCGAGCCTCGACGCATAGGTGGCAGCCTGGTTTGCCAAGCAGGGTGATCCGCGGTTCAGCCGTCGGCGTCATCAGGGCTCTCACCCAGTCCAGGTTCGTCCCGGCCGTACACCTCGCGAAGACGCCCCTTGGCTACCTTGCCGGTCGCCGAGTGCGGCAGGGCTGTGACGATGCGGATCACGCTGGGCCACTTGAAGCGCGCGAGCGTTCGCTCGCAGTGCGCCAGCACCTGCTCAGGTGTCACCTGTTGTCCCGGTGCCGGTACCACCAGGGCGGTGACCGCCTCCCCCGTGTGGTCATCGGCGACACCGACGACGGCCACCTCGGCTACCTCGAGCATCGCTTCGATCGTCAACTCCACCTCGCGCGGGTAGACGTTGAACCCGTTGACCAGGATGAGTTCGCGACGTCGATCAATGAGATGCAGGTCGAGTTCGCCATCAAGAACCGCGACGTCCCCTGAGCGGAACCAACCCTGATCGTCAGGGCCACCGGCACCATCGGGCCAGTAGCCCGAGAACAGGCTCGGGCCCCGAACCCACACCTCCCCCGGATCCCCCTCGTCAACCAGGCTCCCCGCCCCATCGACGAGGCGAAGTTCCATACCCGGAAGCACTGGACCCACCGAACCGGCCTTCGGCTGACCGCTTGCCAAACTCGTACAGACCACCGGCCCGGCCTCGGTCATGCCGTAGCCCTCGTAGATCACTTGGCCGGTTGCCGCGTGGAAATCCTCAAACACCTGTGCAGGCAGTGGCGAGCCACCACTGGAGCACAGCCGAACCCCGGACAGCCCGCTGGCGGCGTCGGGGACCTGACACCAGGCCTTGTACATCGCCGGCACTCCAGCCACCGTGGTGACCCCGTGTTCGGTGATGGTCCGAAGACTCTCGCGGGGATCGAACCGATCAGTGATGACGCAGGTGGCGCCGACCGAAACCGCCAGACCAAGCACCGTATTCAGGCCGTAGACATGAAAGAGCGGAAGTACTGCGAGGACGACGTCGTCATGGCGAACGGCCGGAGGTGAGTCGAGGGCGAGGAGAAGTTCATTGTTGGCGCGTAGTGCACCGTGAGTGAGCATGGCCCCCTTGGGTCGACCGCTGGTTCCTGCGGTGAACAGCAGGACGGCGAGGGTTTGCGGTGCCGTAGCGACCTCGGCAAGCGCGGTGCGCCGGCCCACCGCAAGCAGTTCACTCCAACCGGCGTCGTCCACGATTAGGACCTCGCAGGTACGCGCCGCCGCAATGGCCTCTGCAGCTGTGCCCGCAACCGAACGCTCGGCGATAAGCAGTCGTGCACCCGAATCGGCCAGGAGCACTGCGAGCTCCGCAGCGGTGTAGGCCGGGTTGATTGGCACACAGACCAAGCCGGCGCGCAGAATGCCGAAATACGTCGTGGCGAATGTAGCCGAGTTGGTGAGCAGCAGTGCGACCCGCTCACCGGCATGGAGCCCCCGCTGCACCAGACCTGCGGCAATGGCATCAACCTCGGCATCAGCCTGCTCCCAGGTCAGTGACCGGGTGGCGTCAACGAATGCCAACTCGCCAGGAAAGGCGCGCCCCGCTTCTCGGATCAAGCCGGCCAGGTTGGCGTTCTCAGACGTGCTCACAGTCACTGAGTTTCCCACATACTGCAACCACCCCCTGACGCTGTTTCACGCTGGAACACGTCCGTGGGCCATTACGCTCATCAAATGTCGAAATCGCCAGGTGCTGCCGCGGCCTTCTTCGACGTCGACAACACCATCATGCGCGGTGCAAGCATCTTCTACCTGGCCATGGCTCTGGCGAAGCAGCGCCAGTTCACCGTCTCGGAGATGACCCGATTTGCGGCCAAGCAGGTGCGTTTCGTCACCAGTGGTTCAGAGAACCTCAACGACGTGGCTTCGGTCACCGCCTCGGCGTTGGCCTTTGTCGAAGGCCGATCCGTGGAGGACCTCACGACCTTCGGGGAGTCAGTGTTCGACGACACCATGGTGGACAAGTTGATCCCCGGCTCACTGGAGTTGGCCAAAGCACACCTGGATGCCGGCGAGCAGGTATGGCTGGTGACCGCCACTCCCGTTGAACTCGCCGAACTGCTCGCCCGACGACTCGGCCTGACTGGAGCACTAGGGACTGTGTCGGAGATCGTCGACGGGCGCTACACCGGTCGACTCATCGGTCGCCCGCTGCATGGGGCAGCGAAGGCAGAGGCCATTCGCCAACTGGCTGCCCGAGAAGATCTGGACCTGTCGGCCTGCGCTGCCTATTCGGACTCGGCTAACGACATTCCGATGCTCAGCGCGGTGGGACACCCGACTGCGGTGAACCCGGACCCCAAGTTACGTAAGTACGCACGTACTCAAGGTTGGGCGATTGTCGACTTTCGTCGTCGGCACACGGCGCGACGCGCGGCCGTACCTCTTGGTGTGGGTGCCGCAAGCGCTGCGGCGGGCCTACTGACCGGCTACCTTGCCGGTCGAGCAGCCCGCCGCATCGCGAGAACGTAACTGACGTACTTAAGTTCTACTTCACCATGCGGATGCTGAATGGGTACCGGTAGTCCTCACCCTGGTAGGCCTTGAGGCCACCGATGATGAAGAACACGATGCCGACGATCATCACGATCGGCAGCAGTAGGAAACCGATGATGACGAAGGTCAGCACGAAGCTGATCAGGATGCCAATGGCGATCATGATCTGGAAGTTCAGGGCTTCGGTTGCCTGCTTCTTCACGAACTCATTCCTTGGCCCGAAGACCAGCATGATGATCAGCGGTCCGATAACCATGATGACGATGCCGGACAGGTGCGCCAGCATGGCCCAAAGTTTCGCGTCCGATTCGGTCATCGGTTGCGGTGTGGTCGACGACATTGCTCTCCTCTCAGGCGGTGCCTGACGACACTGTAAGGGTCCGCGGCCCGAATTCGCGGGTTTTCCGCCTGCTAACCCGGCGTTCCGATCCCAAAGGCCGGGCCACGAAGGCGCAGCAGCCGGTAGAGGGTCTGTTGGATCTGCTCGCGAATCTGGTCAGTGAGATCGAAAACCAGCATGGGATCGTCGGCAGCATCGGCCGGGAAATCCGCGGTGGGGATGGGCTCACCGAAGTGGATATGCCACTGACTAGGCAGGGGAATGAGCCCAACCGGACCCAGCCAGGGAAAGGTCGGGGTGACCGGGAAATAGGGCAGCCCCAGCAGACGGGCAATTGGCTCGGCATTGGCCAGCATCGGTGCGATCTCTTCAGCGCCCACGATGGCCGTGGGAATGATCGGTGCCCCCGCCCGCAGGGCGGCGGTCACGAAGCCACCCCGCCCAAAACGCTGGAGTCGGTAGCGCTCGGAGTACGGCTTGCCGATGCCCTTGAAACCCTCCGGCCATACGCCAACGACATGACCATCGGTGAGCAGGCGTTCAGCATCGGGATGACATGCCAGGGTGTGCCCAGCCTTGCGGGCAACATCACCGACGAACGGTGTGGCGAAGACCAGATTGGCACCGAGCATGCGCAGGTGGCGATGAGCTTCGTCGAGCAATGCCACCTGCGTCATCAATGCATCCCAGGGCAGGACTCCCGAGTGATTGGCCACGACCAGCGCCGGTCCTTGCGCAGGTATGTTCTCCAGTCCGGTGGTCTGCACGCGAAACCATGAGCGATAGAACGGCCGCGCCAGAGCCATGAACACCGTGTCGGTGAGTTCTGGATCAAAGCCGAATTCATCAACCGCGTAATCGCCACGGAATCGCTGATCAATGAAGGCGTGCGCCTGGGCTAGCAGCTCGGCCATCGTCGCGTCCGGCTCATCCATTGGGGTGTTCACCGACAGACCCTTCAGGTCGAACCGCGCGGCTGGGCCGTCCAAGGTTGCCGACGACGAAGTCCGCGAACGCCTCAGGTGTTCTTCGCGGTGGGCCGTGCCGAAACGTGCGGGCAGCCAACTCGGTATCGAGGACGCGACCATAGGTCAGCAGGCGCACCTGTTCGCGCGTGAAGTCCGCCTGATCACCACCAGGCAGTCGCTTGCCAACACCTGCCAACAGCGCAGTCGGCACTGCCACCCAGGGCGCTCCGGTGCGACCCACCGCCTGGCCCAAGGTCAGCACGCCAGCACCGGTCAGATTGAAGGTCCCCGGCAGTTCGCGGACCACCGCTTCCGTCGCGAAGGCTGTCGCGTCATCTTCATGAAGGAACTGCAGGCGACCGTCATACCCGAGCAGAGTCGGGATGAGCGGCATCCGGAAGTACTCGGTCATTGCTGTGCGAATCGTCGGTCCGATGACGTTCGCCGGCCGCAGGATCGTCACGCACACATCCGGTCTGCGCCGCCGGAAACCGCGCACGTACGCCTCCACCTCGGCACAGTCCTTGGCCCACCCGGATGTCGGTGGATGCTTGGGGTCCATATCTTCGGTAAACATCGCCGGATCCTTGGGGCCGCAGCCATAGACCGACGCAGACGACTTCACCACTAATCGGCTCACCAACGGTGCCTGCTGACAGGCTGCCAACAGCTGCATGGTGCCGATGACGTTGATCTCTTTCATCGCCACTCGGCCACCGGCCTGACGCCGAGTCGCGATAACTCCCATATGAGCAACGGTGTCCACGCCGGCATCGATGAGCACCTTGGCCACGGCAGGACTGCGAATATCCGTGCGAATGAATCTGACACCGGGTAACGGTTCGGCTGGGGCGATGACATCGACGCCGATCACCTCGGCCACGTCCGGGTGACCGACCAGATGTTGGGCCAGACGGCCACCGAGGGTGCGGGCCGCGCCGGTAACAAGCACCACTCGCGCCATTCGTCCCCCTAGGACGTGCGCCTGTCTTCGGACGGCCCCGTTGATCGAAGCCTTACTTCTTATTTCTCCTGGCCACCCGCGTACGACGCAGCAGCTTGCGGTGCTTCTTCTTCGCCATGCGCTTGCGTCGCTTCTTGACGACGGATCCCATTCAGCAGTCCTCGTGTTCAGTCATCATCATCGGGTGGCTAGTAGATCGTTTGCAGGGTCGGGGTAACTGGCCCCACGGTGGCAGGTGGAGTCACTTCATCGCAAACGATGGTGACAGGGGAGATGAGTCGCTCGGCGTCCAGCCTGCAGGGGGTCAAGGAGAGTGCCTAGGCGGTCTCGACGAAGGAATCACGCAGGTAATCGTTCACTGCCTGCTCGGGAACCCGGAAGGAACGGCCAACTCGGACGGCCGGGAGCTCGCCGTTGTGCACGAGCCGGTACACGGTCATCTTCGACACGCGCATCACGGTCGCCACCTCGGCGACGGTCAGGAACCTGACCTCGGCAAAGGCGCGCTCTGGGGTTGTCGACATCTCAGCCCAACTCTCTGCGAGGCGCCGGCCCGGCCCAGGCCCGGTCGGCGGTCATGATGGTGACGTAAGACTAGTGGCCCCTGGTGGACCTGGGAAAGGTGGTTCCCGAAAATCGCCCATGGGTCCCCCACGCATCCGTACTCACCAGTCCGGTTCGGCTTCCAAACCCCAAAAATCGAAGACCGAGCGTCGGGTTTCCAGGATCGCCTGGTCCACGGGATCGTCGGCGGCGTACCCATCGTCGAATGGTTTGGGCCAAGGTGTTCGTCCGTCGGTCATTGTGCGTGGTGCTCGCTCACCAAGTCGCGTGTACACGAACTCCAGATACTCATCAGGTACCTCAGTGTGCGGATCAATTGACGCACCGAGAGCTTCAGCGATGAGATGCGACCACGCCCGTGGCACAACATTGACCCAGGAGTACCCCCCGCCACCAACTGCAACCCATTGACCGTTGGCGTAACGATGTGCCCATCGGTGCAAAGCTTGGTAGGACATGCGTTGACCATCGACTGACAGGTTCAAATGCGCGAGCGGATCATCCGCGTGCGTGTCAACACCCTGCTGGCTCACGATGATCTGGGGCCGGAAGGCCTCTAGCAGTTGCGGAACGATCGCGTAAAACCCGCGCAGCCAGCCCTGATCGCCGGTACCGGAGGGCAGGGCCAGGTTCACCGCGGTGCCCCGGGCCGCGGGTCCGCCAATTTCCTCTGCTCGACCGGTGCCGGGGAAGAGGGTTCGAGGGCTTTCATGCACGGAAATCGTCAGCACCCGGGGGTCATCCCAGAACATTGCCTGCACCCCGTCGCCATGGTGCACATCGATATCGACGTACGCCACCCGCTGCACCCCTTGGTCCAGCAACCAGGCGATCGCGACGCCGATGTCGTTGTAGATACAGAACCCGGAAGCGGCTGCCGGAAACGCATGGTGCAGACCACCGGCCAGGTTGACGGCGTGCTCGGCCTGACCACCGTGTACGGCTCGAGTGGCCGCCAACGTTGCACCGGCTACACGAGACGCTGCTTCGTGCATACCTGGGAAGACCGGGTCATCAGCCGTGCCGAGTCCGCGAGCAAGATCGACGAAGTCCGGATCTCCTGAAGCGGCCTGCACGGCCGCGATGAACGCCGGGTCATGCACACGCTCCAGGTCGGCGATGCTCGCCGGTTCCAGATCGCCTACCGCCAGCGCATTCGGCTGCTGCAACAAACCAAGGTCGATCGCCAGGCGCATCGCCAACTGCACGCGGATGGGTGCCAGCGGATGTCCCGGCCCGAAGTCGTAGGCACCCAAGCGGTCGTCCCAGACAACCGCAACGCGCTCACTCACGAACCCGCCAGTTCACCGGCTCGATTCCGCGCGGCTCGAATTGCCTGGACGAACGCTTCGCGGACGCGTTGGTCTTCGAGGACCGTTACGGCTGCCGCCGTCGTACCGCCCCGGGAGGTCACCTGGGTGCGCAGTTGCTCCGGTGACGTCGAACTCCGCCGCAACAACTCCGCCGCGCCCAGCAGGGTGTGTACCACTGCTTCCCGGGCCTGCTCGGCCGGCAGACCGAGATCAGCGGCAGCCAGCAGCATCGCTTCGGCCAGGTAGAACACGTAAGCCGGTCCGCTGCCCGAGACCGCGGTCGCGGCGTCCTGGAGTTCCTCAGGCAGGGTGATCACCACGCCAAGATGCGCCAGCAGGCTCGCCGCTTCGTCGAGCATGCGTGGTGAACAGGATTTCCCTGCGCTGATTGCCGTGACGCCGGCCTGGATGCGTGCCGGAGTGTTCGGCATTGCCCGCACTACGGCTGCCCCTGGCCAGGCGTCTTCGATGGTTGACGTCGTGATGCCGGCCGCGATGGAGATCACCAACGTGCCCGCTGCCACCAGCCCCGTGAGATCCACCAACAATGCGCGCACATCCTGCGGCTTGACCACGATGACCAGCACCTCTGCCTGCGGCACTGCCTCATCCGGTTGCAGTACCAGCAGCCCGCCGGATCGCAGTTCAGCCGCGCGCTCGGGCCGTTTCTCCGCAACGACGACCGCGAAGCCCGCTTCGGCGAGCGTTGTCGCGATGGCTTCACCCATCACGCCGCCACCGAGCACGGCAACCCGGGGAGTGGACTCCCCGCTCATCGGCCCATTCCTCGTCATGAGCCCGGGAGCAATGAACGCAGGGCCGGCGCCAGGCCGCTAGGGCGTTCAGCAAGTCCACCGACTAGGCGGGCAAACCACTGGGGCCCGAACGGCATACAGATGCGCACCGCCTGACCGCTGTCACGAAGGTCGCGCGCCAACCCACTGGCCCTGCCCATATACATCGCGAACTCCAGATCACTGGGTGTGCGACGTGCCCGCAGTGCTAGCGCCTGGCTGATCTCCACCAATCGCGGATCGTGGGTGGCCAAGCAGACTCGGTGCGGCGCACGCAGAGCGATCTTTGTGCAGCGGATGAATGACTTGTCGATTTCAATCGGCTGACTGAATCGCTCCAGTGGCCCCTGCTCATGGCCACCCTTGACGATGCGCACCGGACCTCGGGCTGCCAGCACGTCCGCCTCGCATCGACGCAGTACCGCCGCCACAGTCACACCCACGACCAGTCCCTGCTGGGCCAACTGGTTGGCCAGGGTCAAGGTCCCCGTCACGGTCGAATCGGGTCCAATGCCCAGCACCACGGCGATGTTCGCGGCCTGAGCGGCGGTCACGAGTTCGACCAGAGCCTGCACACCGTCCTGCGCTGCGTGGCCACTCGGCCATCGCGCACTGGGTAGGGCACCGAATGGTCCGGGGTAGATGGTCAACTCACTGACCGTGCCGAGTCCGGCGTCGGTCAATCCAGCGAGCGCCTCCCACAGGTCTGAACGAACCAGGCCGACGTCAGCATCGTCCGCCGGATCCGCGTCAAGCTGTGCGCTGGCCCGCTCCAGGCTCACCAGGAATCCCTGCCCGGCGAGTTCGGCCGCTGCGGCGACCGCTTCGGTTGCGGTCTGGCCGCCGACCACCCGCCCGACCAGGTCACGACCCACCCCGGTTCCGGTGATGATTCCGCCCAGGGTGTCGTTCTGAGCCAACTGGGTGAAGACGCCTTTGAGCACGCTCACCCCCCGACTGTAGGACTCGTGGGATCCAGGAGGCGCTGGATCATCGGGCCGACCACCAGCACCACCTGTTCGGCGGGCATCGAGGCCAGTGGCTCCACCTTCAAGACTGTGCGGGCCGCGGCGAGGCCGGCCAACTGCGCGGCAACCAGGCTCACTCGAAGGCGGGCGTCCGGCACGCCCAGCAGGCTGACGATGCGATCCAGCATCTGAACCGGCACCAACTGGCTCAGCGAGCGCGCCCCAGACAGACGCGTCAGACCGGCGAGATCCTGCTGCGTCTGCGGGTCATCGACCAATTCCAAGGTCAGCCGCACCAGGCGCTCCCCAAGTCCATCCAGCGTGGGGGCCAGGAGCGCCGGCATCGCACCGGCTGGGTCACGTGGCAGGCGCAGCGCTGAGTTGAGCAGCTGCTGCCGATTGCGCACCAGTCCGCGGGCAATCCCCGGCGCGGCCGAGGCCAAGGATCGAGCCGTCGAGCCGGCCACTGCACCCATCCCGCGCACCAGGGAACCGGCCTGGACGCCAGCATCCTCGTCGCTACTCGCAGGCGCCGCTCCGGGTTCATCCTGAGCCACCGGTTCGGAACTCACTCCACTCCCGTCCGCAAACCACGGCGCGCGATTTCAAGGCAGCTGCGCAGGTCGGCAATCCGCGCATCCCGAGTGGGTGCGGTTCGGGTACTCACCTCAACCACTACTGATCCACCGAAGCCCCGCTGGCCCAGAGTCTGCAGGACCGCTTCGACCGGCTGATTCCCGCGACCGGGCACCAGGTGCTCGTCCCGGGCGGAGCCGGTGCCGTCCGCTAGGTGCAGATGGACCAGGCGATCACCGAGATCGAGGGCCATCTGCACCGGATCAACCCGCGCCACTGCGGTGTGCGAGAGGTCCAAGGTTGTGTGCGGGTAATCCTCGTCGCGAACATCCCAGCCCGGGGAATACGCAGCCACTCGCTGCCCGCCAGCTCGCCATGGATACATGTTCTCCACGGCGAACTGCACCGGCGTCTCCTGCGTCATGCGTTCGATACCGGCGAGGAAGCCACGGGCGTACTCGCGTTGCCAGCGAAATGGCGGGTGCACCACCACAGTGGCCGCTTCGAGTGCCTCGGCGACCTCGCGGGCCCGCTGCAACTTGCCCCACGGGTCAGTGCCCCAGACACGTTGCGTGATCAGCAGACAGGGTGCGTGCACGGCAAGGATCGGTACGGCGTAGTGATCCCGCAGAGCAAGGAGTGCATTGAGGTCCTGGCTCGCAGCATCAATACCGACCATGATCTCCACGCCGTCGAACCCGAGCGCGGCAGCATGCTCAAACGCAGCCGGGGTGCCCTCGGGGAAGACCGAAGAACTGGAGAGCCCTATCCGCACTGAGCCATCATCACCTGTTCTCGCAGCTACCGCGCACGCTGCTCAGTCGTGTCGAAGCCAGCGGTGGATTGACCGGGGCGTCGCCAACGATCCGTGAACATCGAAATCACCACGACGGCCCCAGCGCCAGCCAACCCGATGAGCACCGCCAGTAAGGAGGCCCAGGTTGGCGGCAGTGACAGGGCGAAAAAGTGAGCCAGCCACGGGATAGTGAGCACCGCGAGGAAGCTGATGACCATGGCGGCCACGATCCCCACTCTGAGCAGGTTCAAGGGACGTGCCGCCTGCGAGAGCACTGCAGTGGCCACGATGAATAACGTGACCGTGGCAGCAGACTGTGCCGCTGCCAGACCCTCGTCGAGGCGAAGGGCGATCTGGTAACTCAGCAGCGATGCCATGGCAGCAATGAGGCCTGCCGGCACGGCAAACAACAGGACCCGGCGAAAGAAGCCGGGCCGAAATCGCTCGGTGTTCGGCATCAGAGCAAGGAAGAAGGCCGGAATACCGATGGTGAGTGCAGAGATGAGCGACAGGTGGCGGGGAAGGAAGGGAAATGCCATCGCGAAGATCGCCGTCACCGAGCTCACGACTATGGCGTAGCAGGACTTGGTGAGAAACACGTCGGAGACCCGCTCAATATTGCCGAGCACACGTCGACCCTCTGCCACGACGTGGGGCATGACGGACCAGCGATTGTCGAGCAGGACCAGCTGAGCGACCGCTCGGGTGGCGTCGGCACCGGATCCCATGGCGATACCGAGGTCAGCAGCCTTCAGGGCCAGCACATCGTTGACGCCGTCGCCGGTCATGGCGACCGTGGAACCACGCAGGTGCAGGGCGTCAACCATCGCCTGCTTCTGTGCCGGTGTCACCCGTCCGAACACACTCGCCTGAGCCATCGTCTGCGCCAACGGTTCGGCAGTGTCGGGTAGTTCACGTGCATCCACAGGTGCGTCCGCACCCGGGACCCCCGCCTGGGTGGCGATGGCACCTACCGTGTCGGCACCGTCCCCAGAGATGACGATGACGCGCACCTGCTGCTCACCGAAATAGGCGACCGTTTGCGCCGCATCGGAGCGCAGCTGCTGGTCAATGGCGATCACGGCAATAGGTTCGACGGTTCCCGGTCCGCTCTGTGCGTCCGGACCGCCTGAGGTGCCGCAGGCTGATCTAGCACGCGCGAGTAGCAACACCCGGGCACCCGTCTGCGCCAGCTCGGCAACCGCTGGTGGTGGTTGGCTCGGTACCAGCATCTCCGGTGCGCCAAGGACCCAGGTACTGACCTGCCCGTCGGCTTCGGTGAAATCGGCTGCAGACCACTTGCGGGCACTGGAGAACGGAACACTGGCGCCGACTCGCCAACCCGGATCTGCATACCTGGTCGCTAGAGCCTGCAGGGTCGGGCTCCCCGATGGGTCGGCCGCAGCCAGGGCCCCCAATGCCGGTGCCGGATCCAGTGCCGTCAGCTGTTCAACCGTGCGCACCTGCATACCGGGCTCGGTCAGCGTTCCGGTCTTGTCCACGCAGATGGTGTCGACCCGTGCTAGTACCTCTACTGCTGGCAGATCCTGAACGAGGACTCGGCGTTCGGCAAGGCGCACCACCGCGACGGCCATCGCGATGCTCGTCAGAAGTACGAGGCCCTCCGGGACCATCGTGACCATTCCGGCGATCGTCCCGCGTACCGCGTCATCGAAAGGGAGATCTGCGCGCACAAACTGCGAGAACATCAACAGCAGGCCGACCGGCACGAGGAGATAGGAAACGATCCGAATGAATCGGTTCACCGCTCGTCGAAGTTCTGAATTGGTTTGCTGAAACTTGCGTGCCTGCTCGGTGAGACTCGCCGCAAAAGAATCCCGCCCGACTCGAGTTGCGTGATACGCACCAGTGCCCGCCACGACGAACGAGCCGGACATAGCTTGATCACCAAGTGCCTTGTGCACCGGGTCGGCTTCACCGGTAAGCAGACTCTCATCGATTTCCAGCCCATCGGCGGCGATGATCTCGCCATCAACCACGAGTTGGTCACCCACCGAGAGCAGGACAACATCGTCCAGCACAACCTCGCTAGCGCTCACCTCGCTCACCACGCCATCCCGTAGCACCTGTGGCTTGGCCTCACCCAGCACGGAGAGCTTCGCCAGGGTTCTTGAGGCTCGGTACTCCTGGATGATGCCGATTGCGGTGTTGGCGACGATGACAAAGCCGAAGAGTGAATCCTGAATCGGTGCGACCAGGAGCATGATCACCCACATGCTGCCGATCAGTGCGTTGAACCAGGTCAGGGTGTTCGCACGAATGATGTTCGGCAGGGATCTACTGCGTGGATCTGGTACCTCGTTCACCTGACCGGCGGCGACACGTTCAGCAACCTCCGCACTGGTCAGCCCGACCAGGTTCTCCACGGACCTCATGTGGGCATACCGTCCATGCGGTGCAGAATCAACCCCTCACGCAAAGCCCAGGGACAGATCACCAGTTCAGTGATGCCCAGCAGGTCCATCGCCGCCTCGGCCACGATCGCACCGGCGAGTAACTGCCCGGCTCGCCCCTGTGAGACCCCGGGCATTTCGGCAAGCTCTTGGGCACTCATCCCTGCGGCCTTGGTCACGATCCCTTCTACCGCGGCCAGGCTCAGTGTGCGACGCACGTAGATTCCCTCACTGGAAGGGGCGGCACCGGCGATGCGGGCCAACTGCCGAAACGTCTTGGACGTGGCCACCACCATGCTCGGTGAGCCACTACGCAAAAGTCGCCCGGCCTCACCGGCGATCATGGTTCGGGCATAGCGGCGCAGATCACGAATCGCATCGGGGGATGGGGGGTCACCAAGCAGGTGCGATCGGGTCAGGCGACCAGCACCCAGCGGCAGCGAAATTGCCGCATCCGGCTCCTCATCCAGGCCAATGGCTGCTTCAAGGGATCCACCACCGATGTCCAGAACGAGCAGTCGACCGGTCGACCAGCCGAACCAGCGGCGCACCGCAAGAAAGGTCATGCGAGCCTCGTCCACGCCGGAGAGAATCTGCACCTGTTGCCCGGTGCGCTCAATAATGCGCGCAAGTACTGCCTCGCCGTTACTGGCATCCCGAATCGCCGACGTTGCAAAGGCCATGACCTCACTTGCCCCGCGATCCTCGGCCAGGCGCAGACCTTCGGCAACGAAGCTCACCAGAGTTTCAGCGGCCTCCCCGTCGATGCTGCCATCGGGCAGCAGATGCTCCGCTAACCGCAGTGGCCGACTCATCTTCGATTCCGGAAGTGGTGCACCGCCGTGGTGCGCATCCACGATAAGCAGGTGCACGGTGTTGGACCCAATGTCCAGGACGGCGAGGCGCACAGGCTGACGCTACCCGAGTAGCGCGGTGATGCTCGGGTGCCGAATAGGCTCACGGCATGCCTGAGGTGCCATTGGATTTCCCACGTCAGTGGGTCGAGTTCGTCGACCCTGCAGATTCCGAGCAACTCATCCGAGCGGATCTCACCTGGCTCACCTCACGCTGGACCTGCATCTTCGGTCGGGGTTGCCCGGGAATCGATGCCGAGCGCCCTGATGCAGGCTGCTGTGTGCACGGGGCGCACTTCTCCGAGAAGAAGGATGAGAAGCGCGTCAAGCACTGGGTGGAGAAACTCGACTCCGAGCTCTGGCAACACGAGGCCATCGGGCGCAGTAAAGGCTGGGTCGTCAAGGAGGACGGCGCCTACAAGACCCGGGTTCACCAGGGGGCCTGCATCTTCCATAACGACATCGACTTCCCCGGCGGCTATGGCTGTGCCTTGCACGCGCTCGCCGATCGCGAGGGTGTCTCCTTCGTGGAGACCAAGCCTGAGGTCTGCTGGCAACTACCGCTGCGCCGCAGCTACGACAACGTCAAGTACGAGGACGGCGAAGAGCGCCTGGTGGTGGTGCTCGGCGAGTACGACCGGCGTGCCTGGGGTGAAGGCGGGCACGACCTGGATTGGTACTGCTCGGGCAACACCGAGGCGCACGTGGGTAGTGAACCCGTCTATGTTTCCTCCAAAACCGAGATCATCGCTCTCATCGGTGAACCCGCGTACCAGGAGTTGGCGCGACTGTGCCAGGCACGTGAGCGGCTACTGCTCACGGTGCTGGATCCGACCGAGCGTCCCGCACTCATGCCACATCCAGCGGATCCGGAGCCCAGTACTCCCTAGCGGCCGCACCATGCGCCCCCGACGCAGGTGATCCAGCAGGGATCGTCAGCCCGGAGACCTACGCTGCGACCATGGCTCGCAACTCCCCTGGTTTCGCCTGCTCTGCCTGCGGCGCACCAGCGCTGAAGTGGGCGGGGCGTTGCGCCAAGTGTGGTGAGTTTGGGACGGTTGACGAGGTCAAGGTCACCGCGAACACCGGGCTACGCGCTTCCGTCACCGGTCGTGCCCCCGCTCGCCCAGCCCGCGGCGTCGCCGAGGCCCTGCAAGCGGGTCCTATTCCGCGCCTGCCAACGGGTATCGGCGAGTTTGATCGCGTCCTCGGTGGCGGCCTCGTCGCTGGGCAGGTGGTGCTCTGCAGTGGTCCACCTGGTTCGGGCAAGAGCACTTTGGTCCTTGCCGCCGCCAATGCACTCGCCGAGCAGATGGGCCGTCCGGTGCTCTATGCATCAGGTGAAGAATCAGTTGAACAGGTGGCCCTGCGCGCCAATCGACTCAACGCGCGCGACCCGGGTCTGATGCTGGCTGATGACACCGACCTCGCCAGCGTCATTGGGCAGATCGATGCGATCGACCCCGCACTGGTGGTCATCGATTCAGTACAGACCATCGCATCGGCCGAGGTCGATGGTCGGGCTGGCGGGGTAGCGCAGGTAATGGAGGTGGCCCAAGCGATCACCCGCATCGCCAAGTCGCGGGGGATACCGGTGATCCTGATTGGTCAGGTCACCAAAGATTCCAATGTGGCGGGTCCACGGGCCCTAGAACACATCGTGGATGCGCACCTCAATCTGGACGGTGACGCACACACCTCGTTGCGCCTGCTGCGTTCGATCAAGAATCGCTTTGGGCCTTTGGAGGTTGCGGCCTTCGAACAGACCGATGTCGGCATGCGAGAGGTCGTCGATCCCAGCGCGCTGTTCCGCGGAGAGCGCGAGGTAGCGGTTCCCGGTGTTTGCGTGACGGTGACAGTGGAGGGGAACCGCGCCCTGATGGCAGAGGTGCAGTCCCTGGTGGCCCCGACCACGAGCCCCAACCCACGGCGCGGAGTCAGTGGCCTGGATTCCGCACGCAGCACAATGCTCATCGCCGTCACCGAACGTGCCGCAGGGCTACGCCTCTACGACAAAGACGTCTACCTGGCCACCCTCGCCGGTATGCGTCTGACTGATCCAGCGAGCGATCTGGCAGTGTGCCTGGCCGTGGTCTCGGCTGCCAACGACCGAGCCCTGCCACTGGAAGCAACCGCAATCGGTGAGGTCGCCCTCTCCGGCGACGTTCGCGGAGTGCCGATGATGGCCGAACGCGTGTCAGAGGCCGTGCGTCTGGGTTACCGGTTGCTCCTGGTCCCACCCGGTTCAGCGGCCCGCGTCAATGGCCGTGCAGGTAACGCCCGACTCGTCGAGGTCACCTCACTCCAGCACGCACTCAATGCGGCTTGGTCAGCCAAGACCAGCTAGCGCGGTTCTGACTTCGCCTAGGAATCGCGCGTCAACGAGAACGGCGTGCCATCGCTGCGCACCTTGCCATTGCGACCAACCACTTCATAACGGCCCGGCTTGGCCTCACGATCGATTTCCGGACACCCCTTGCGACTGAGTACTCCGCTCCAGGTGATGCTCGAGGAGACCGTCTCACCCGGCTGCAGTGTGACCACCTTGGACTTGTCACTGGCATTGCAGTCATCACTCGACCACACGTGGTAACCGCCCGAGGTCACCTCGATCTCATTAGCCTTCGGTCCCACATCACGCAGACAGGGCAGGTCTCCGATATTGGTGATCGTCAAGGTGAGCACCGGGTTCGACCCAAGCCGGTAGGTGGATGCATCGCTAGTGCCGTCAACGGTGATGACGTCATCACCGCAGTCAATGGGTTCCCCGGTCGGTGTCTCGACAACCCCAGTCTCATCCGCCGGGGCACTCGCCTCGATCGATGCCAGGGCACTGGGTTCGATGCTGGTACCCGAATCATCGATGGCGAAACTGGCCGTTGGTGCCGCCGAAGGCTCCGAATTTGCACTCGGCTCCGAACCTGTAGTGGGCTCCGAACTTCCACGTCCACCCAACAGGAACCAGACACCCAGGATCAAGGTGCCAACGGCGACCAGCAGGACCAATCGGCGCAACCAGTACACACTTGGGCGCTCTGGTCCCACCGGGAACAGCAGCGAGCTCACGTCGTCACGGTACTGCCCTTTGCCACACCGGGCACTCCTCAGCATCAAATGGACAGGTACCCAAAGGCCGGACATTCGAGTGTGGTTCGTCAACCGGCGACAATGGCCGGGTGCGGGAGCAGGCCGGCGACCTCGTGGCCAACACCATGGCCTGGTTCAGCACCGCGGGTCGAGACCTCCCCTGGCGTCATCCGGATCGCACCCCTTGGGGGGTGATGGTCAGCGAGTTCATGCTGCAGCAGACGCAGGTGGATCGAGTCCTCCCCGTCTGGCAGGCCTGGATTGCCCGGTGGCCGACTGCGACCGAGCTCGCCTCGGCTGACCTCGCCACTGTGCTGAGAGCCTGGGGACGACTGGGCTATCCCCGCCGTGCCCAACGCCTGCACGCTGCGGCGGCAGTGATTACCGAACGGCACGCCGGGCAGGTTCCAGGCCGCGATGAGCAACTCCGCGCATTGCCGGGGGTCGGCGAATACACCTCGGCAGCAATTCGTGCCTTCGCCTTTGGTCAGCCAGCCGTCGTACTCGATACGAATGTGCGGCGGGTGCTGGCCCGGACGCTGCAGGGCAGTGGCACAGCGAGCGCTCAGGTGACCAATGCGGAGCGAGCACGAGCGGCCGAATTAGTGCAACAGGCCGGGGCACATGCACCACATTGGTCAGCTGCCGTCATGGAGTTGGGCGCGCTGGTGTGCACAGCTCGTAACCCAGACTGCGCACAGTGCCCGGTGCGCAGCCAGTGCACCTGGTACCAGGCCGGTCAACCAGCCAGCGTGATTCCGCGACGGCAACAACCACGATTCGATGGGAGCGATCGACAGGTACGTGGCCTGATCATGGCCCGACTTCGCGAGGGTCCGGTGGAGGTGGCGGCAATGGACCTCATCTGGTCGATCGTCGATCAGCGTGAGCGAGCTGTGAACTCACTGCTGGCGGATGGTCTGGTGGTGCGTACTGCGAACGCCTATCAACTTCCGGAAACCCGGGCGCTCTCCTAGCCCAAACCGGCTTCGGTTTCCCTGGGCAATTCGCCGCCGTCAGCGGCCCGCACGACCACCCGCTGACCCGCGGGTGCGGTGAGGTCGACGTCAACCCACACCCGATCACCGGCTCCCGGCTCCTGCTCGCAGCCGGCATTGCGCAGCCGGGTCACGGACGCCCGCACTTCAATACGATCCGGACCCTCAACGCCGCTGATGCGGACCTCGTCATCGCGACAGAGCCCTCCCGGCGGTACCGCGATGGCCACCTGCACTACTCGGTCATCCGCCGTAGGTCGATAGGCGACCGGTTGCATATCCTCCGTCACCCACCCCAGTGCGCCCACTGGGCCGACGCCTCGAAAGACACCCAGCAGCAGCACGCCGACTGCGGTGGCCGCCAGGATGAACAGCACCCACCACACGATCCGCGGCACTGGGCGACGGGGAGCGTCGAACTCCTCAATCCCGGGGATCAGCGGGCCTCTCACCATGAGGAAGCCCGCCGCACCCTAGGAACCAGCAGTCTCGACCGGTGGACTATCGGGGAGTTCAGCGCGCGGAGTCGCCGTGAAGCTGAGTTCACGATCACTCCCTTCACCCTGCACATCCACGAGCACGATCGACCCAGGCTGCACTTCGCCAAACAGGATCTTCTCGCTCAGCGGGTCTTCCAGCTCGCGCTGAATCGTACGGCGCAGCGGCCGTGCCCCGAGCAGTGGGTCATACCCCCGCTCAGCAAGCAGCGCCTTGGCCGCCGGCGTCAACTCGATCGCCATGTTGCGATCCTGCAAGCGCGTTTCCACTCCGGCGATCATCAGTTCGACGATCTGCGAGATCTCATCGGCGCTGAGCTGATGGAAGACGATGACATCGTCGATGCGATTGAGGAACTCCGGGCGGAAGTGCTGCTTTAACTCCTGCTGCACCTTGCTCTTCATGCGCTCATAGGCGCTTGCATCATCATTTTCCGGTGCGAACCCCATCATCACGCCCTTGGAGACGTCGCGGCTACCAAGGTTCGTGGTCATGATGATGACCGTGTTCTTGAAGTCGACGACGCGACCCTGCGCATCAGTCAATCGACCTTCCTCGAGCACCTGCAACAGGGAGTTGAAGATATCCGGGTGTGCCTTCTCGATCTCGTCGAACAGCACAACCGAGAACGGCTTCCGGCGTACCTTCTCAGTGAGCTGGCCACCCTCCTCGTAGCCCACGTACCCAGGCGGTGAGCCGAACAAGCGCGAGGCGGTATGACGCTCGGAGTACTCGCTCATATCCAGTGCGATGAGGGCGTCCTCATCGCCGAAGAGGAACTCGGCAAGGGTCTTGCTCAACTCCGTCTTGCCCACACCTGATGGCCCAGCGAAGATGAACGAACCCGAGGGTCGCTTCGGATCCTTCAAGCCCGCACGCGTCCGGCGAATCGACTTCGACAGAGCCTTGATGGCCTGTTCCTGCCCGATGACACGCTTGTGGAGTTCGTCCTCCATGCGCAGCAGGCGAGCCAGGTCATCTTCGGTGAGGTCGGTGACCGGAATACCCGTCATCAACGCCAAGACCTCACCGATGAGGCGCTCGTCGACCTCAGCCACGACATCGAGGTCACCGGACTTCCACTCACGCTCACGCTGCGCCTTCTCAGCGAGCAGATTCTTCTCGGTATCCCGCAGTGCAGCGGCCTTCTCGAAATCCTGCGAGTCGATTGCAGATTCCTTCTCCCGACGCACGTCGGCGATCCGGTCGTCGAATTCGCGCAGATCCGGTGGAGCCGTCATGCGCCGAATGCGCAAGCGGGAACCCGCCTCGTCGATCAAATCGATGGCCTTGTCGGGAAGTTGGCGATCGGATATGTAGCGGTCGGAAAGACGCGCCGCGGCCTCCAAGGCGCCATCGGTGATCGACACCCGATGATGTGCCTCGTAGCGGTCACGCAGTCCCTTAAGGATTTCCACGGTATGCGGCACATCGGGGGCCTGCACCTGCACTGGCGCAAACCGACGCTCGAGCGCCGCATCCTTCTCGACGTGCTTGCGGTATTCGTCCAGCGTGGTCGCGCCGATGGTCTGCAATTCACCGCGGGCCAGCATCGGCTTCAGGATGCTGGCGGCATCGATAGCGCCTTCAGCTGCGCCTGCACCAACCAGCGTGTGCATCTCGTCGATGAACAAGATGATGTCGCCGCGGGTGCGAATCTCCTTGAGTACCTTCTTCACGCGCTCCTCGAAGTCACCGCGGTATCGGCTTCCGGCAACAAGTGCACCCAGATCCAGGGTGTACAACTGCTTGCCCTTCAGCGTCTCGGGAACGTCGCCACTGACGATGTCCTGGGCAAGGCCTTCAACGATCGCGGTTTTGCCCACACCGGGCTCACCGATGAGCACCGGGTTGTTCTTTGTCCGCCGGGAGAGCACCTGCATTACGCGCTCGATTTCCTTCTCCCGCCCGATGACCGGATCGAGTTTGCCTTCCCGAGCCGCAGCAGTGAGATTCCGGCCAAACTGATCGAGGACCAGCGAAGAGGATGGCGTGCCCTCAGCCGGGCCACCGGCCGTTGCCGGCTCCTTCCCCTGATACCCGCTCAACAGTTGGATGACCTGTTGACGCACGCGGTTGAGATCAGCACCCAGCTTCACCAACACCTGCGCCGCAACGCCCTCACCCTCGCGGATGAGCCCGAGCAGGATGTGTTCGGTGCCGATGTAGTTGTGACCGAGCTGCAGTGCCTCACGGAGGCTGAGTTCCAAGACCTTCTTGGCGCGCGGGGTGAAGGGGATGTGTCCACTCGGCGCTTGCTGACCCTGGCCGATGATCTCCTCGACCTGTTGCCGCACTGCCTCGAGCGAGATCCCCAGACTCTCCAAAGCCTTAGCGGCTACACCCTCACCCTCGTGGATGAGCCCAAGCAGGATGTGCTCGGTGCCGATGTAGTTGTGATTGAGCATCCGGGCCTCTTCTTGGGCCAGAACCACAACCCGACGGGCTCGATCAGTAAACCGCTCGAACATGCCACGCTCCGTTGCTGTCGTCGTCAATGAGGACGTCCTGCTGCCAGCCAGTGTTCATGCTAACTGCAGCTCACCGGACTTGCCGTCCGTGCGTAATCCGCACCAGCCTGACTACTGGTGACAACGCTGCTGCACCGGGCACCCTTCCCGCTAGGGATACGCCCAGCGCGAACAGGACACCGAACCGCACGGTCACCCGGTGAGACAGGATGGGCAGATGTCCATTCCCCTGCCGTCGGACGCGGTGGATCAGGATCACCACCTGCGAGCCCAGATCAGGGTTCTCGGCGATCTGCTCGGCCAGACCCTGACCCGCCAGGTAGGCCCGGAATTGCTGGCTGCGGTGGAACTGGTGCGCGAGACGGCCCGTCAGGACCCCGCCGGCGTGGCCGCGCTGCTCGATCAGGCACCCCTGGCCATGGCCATCGATCTGGCGCGAGCCTTCTCCATCTATTTCGACCTCGCCAACGTTGCCGAGCAGGTGGAACGGGCCCGGGATATCCGAGCCACCTGGCAGGCCGAGGGTGGTCCGCTCCAGCGTGCCGTCACGCGGATTCGCCTAGCGGATCCGAGCCCCGACCAGGTAGCCGCGCTAGCCGGGCGCATGCTGGTGCGGCCCGTGTTCACCGCTCACCCCACTGAGGCGGCCCGCCGTTCAGTCCTGGTGAAACTTCGTCGCATTGCCGACCACCTCTTGGACGAACCAGGTGCTGACGAGCGCGCCATTGCCGAACTCATCGACCTCATCTGGCAGACCGATGAACTCCGCCTGGAGAGCCCGCAGGTACTGGATGAGGCACGCAACGCCCTGTACTACCTGGATGACATGACCCGAGGCCCTCTGACGCGGGTACTACGGGACCTTGCCGCCGCCCTCGGCCAATTGGGTGTGGAACTGGCTCCTGATACTCGACCGTTGACCTTCGGTTCATGGATCGGTGGTGATCGAGATGGCAATCCCAACGTCACTCCTAGCGTGACGGGTCAGGTCCTCGTCTTCCAACGGGAGCACGCAATTGCCGACCTGCTTCCCCACATTGATCGCCTCCTTGAAGACCTTTCGGTCTCTGAGCGCCTAGCCGGAGTCAGCCCGGAATTGGCTGCGTCAGTGCAACAAGACCTGCAGGCGCTTCCCGACCTCGATCCGCGCTTCCTTCGACTCAATGCCGAAGAACCTATTCGCCTGAAGCTAACGATCATTCGCATGCGACTGCGACTGACACGTGAACGCCTTGCCGCATCCGGGCCCCATATACCCGGCCGCGACTATGTAAGTAGCGACGACATCCTGGCTGACCTCGGCCTCATTCGCGACAGCCTGCTGCAGCATCGAGGCACTCTTGCCGCGCACGGCGTCCTCGATCACGCCACGCGGCTGGTGGGAGCAATCGGACTACGTCTCGCCACTTTGGACATTCGCGAACACGCCGCGAAGTTCCATCAAGCCCTTGCTCCTCTGGTGGATCGACTTGGTGAGCATGCCACGCCGTACCTGGAGATGTCCCGCAGCGAGCGCACGCGTTTCCTGGCAGACGAATTGGATTCACCGCGACCCTTGGTACTCGCCACGTACCAGCCTGACCCTCAGACTGCGAACACCCACGGGATCTTCACTGCCATCCGCGAAGCACTGAACACCTACGGCCCGCGCTGCATCGAGTCCTGCATCATCTCCATGACGACAGGTCCGGATGATGTTCTCGCCCCAGTAGTTCTCGCGCGCCAGGCAGGCCTAATCGATGACCAGGGCTCGCGCATCGGCTTCGTACCTCTCCTGGAGACTGTCGCTGAGTTACGCGCTGCAGGTGAGCTTCTGCAGACGCTCCTTGCTGAACCTGCCTATCGCCGGCTGGTGCGATCCCGGGATGACGTGCAGGAAGTCATGTTGGGGTATTCGGACTCGAACAAGGACGCAGGAATCACGACGTCACAGTGGGAGATTCACCTGGCACAACGCCGGTTGCGCGATGTCTGCGCCGAACACGGTGTACGTCTGCGCCTATTCCATGGTCGCGGGGGAACGGTGGGACGCGGTGGCGGACCCACCTACCAGGCGATTCTCTCCCAGCCCTATGGCGTGCTGGATGGTCAGATCAAGGTCACCGAACAGGGTGAGGTCATCAGCGACAAGTACCTGCTGCCCGTACTTGCGCAGGACAACCTCGAGCAGATGGTTGCAGCGGTGCTGGAGGCCAGTCTCATTCACCGCGCACCTGCTGTTGCCGTACCGGTCCAGGCGCGCTGGGACGACGTTATGGATATCGCATCGACAGCGGCCCAACGCCGCTACCGGGAGCTGGTTGATGATCCCGACCTACCCAGCTACTTCACCCTGTCCACCCCCGTGGAGGAGTTCGGTGCCATGCACCTGGGCTCACGTCCCGCCCGTCGGCCAGATACGGCGGCCGGCATCGAGGGACTGCGGGCAATTCCCTGGGTGTTCGGCTGGACGCAGTCTCGGCAGATTGTGCCGGGATGGTTTGGCGTCGGATCAGGTTTGGCCGCCGCGCGTAAAGCCGGGCACGCAGACGACCTAGCGGCCATGGCGACTGGCTGGGAATTTTTCGGTAACTTCCTGGCAAATGTCGAGATGACCCTGGCCAAGACCGATCTGCACATCGCTGAGCAGTACGTCGAGCGACTCGTACCCGAAGCCTTCCACCATCTGTTCACTGCCATTGAGCAGGAGTACGCACTGACCGTTGCTGAGATCCTGCGTATCACCGGATCTGCCGAACTTCTGGCAGGGAACCCCTCCCTGGCCAGGACCCTTCGAGTACGCGACACCTACCTACTGCCGTTGCACGCACTCCAGATCTCATTGCTGGCCCGAAATCGAGCAGCTCGTGCCAATGGTTTCGAGGACCCACTCCTCAATCGGGCCCTCTCCGTCACCATCAACGGCATCGCGACCGGCCTTCGCAATACCGGCTGAGGAAGTCGGTCATGGTTCCGACGACCTGCATCGTCCTCAGCGGCGGCCGCGCGCGGCGACTCGGTGAACCCAAGTCGACGGCAGACCTGCATGGCCGGTCCGCCCTGCGGGTTCTCCTCGATGGTCTCCCGAGTGACCTTCCTGTCATCATCGTTGGTGATGGTGCCCCGGATATCAAGCGCCCGGTGGTGCTGCTGCGCGAAGACCCACCCCATGCCGGACCACTCCATGCATTGGCCACCGCTTTGCGGAGCAACCTGCACACACCGGCATTCATCCTGTTGGCAGTTGACCTACCCCTGGCCGGTGCGCACTGCCTGCCGCTGGTCGATCTGCTCGGAGTTGCCACGGGTACCCCCGCGCCCCAGGCCGTGATCCCAGTGGATGCATCCGGTCGCGCACAACCCCTCGCGGCAGCCTTCGCCACCGAGGCGGTGCGCGAACGTGTGGAAACCCTCGACGGGACGATTAACCGGCCGATCTCGCTACTACTGGATCACCTTGACGTGTTCACGGTGCAGCTGGGATCGGATGATCCCCGCGCAGTTGACTTCTCAGATTTCGACACGCAGCAGGATCTCGACCAACTGCGCACACGCCTCGCCGATCGAGGGTGAACTAGCTGTCGAAATCGGCCGACACCGCTGCGGCGAAGGCCGCCATGGATGCAAACTCCCAGGTGGGTGCCACCGTGGTACCCGGATCAGGAGTCGCACCCCATCCAGGCCGATCATGCCGACGGTTGATCCATACCGTTGGCAGCCCTGCATCCTGGGCGGGGATGTGGTCATGGAAGAGGCTTTGCGCAACGTGCAGCAGCTTAGGTTGACCATGCTCTGCAACATGCTGCAAGAGGGCCTGAAAGTTTCTCGGGTTCGGTTTGTAACTGCCGATGTCCTCCGCAGTGAGGATCGCATCGAACTGCACACCGAGTCGAGCATTGCTTCCGGCAAAGGACTCACGGTCGACATTCGACAGAATGATCAACTGGTAGTACCGCTGCAAGTCGGCCAGCGCCTGTGCAGAGTCAGGAAAGGCCGGCCACTGCGGCACTGACGCAGCAAATGCGGCGAGTTGGTCGTCATTGACGGTCCTATCCAAGGAGGCTGCGGTGCGCCGAAAAGCCTCGGCAAGGACCTGCGGATAGGGCCATGTGGGGTGCGCGGCTTCTACGGCCGCCTCATGGTCCGCGTAGGCAACGAGCAGATCCTCTTCACCGATAGCCAGACTCGCATCCCGAGCCCAGGGCACCAGGCTTGCCGCGATGCCCGACTCCCAATCGATCAGAGTGCCGTAGCAATCGAAACTCAGGGCTTGGAAATCTCGCAACTGCACTGCGGAATCCTATGACGGCTCATTTCCCTGACGAAGCAAATCGTCACCGTGCCACACGCATCTGCTTACAAACCCAGCAGCATTCGCAGATACCTCGGAGCCGGTGACCCATGGCTCAGGATGAGATCGTGTAATCGCTGCTGGGACCAATCTGGATGCAGAACACGCAGATCGTCAGCGATGGACCGCACCGCCTGGTAGCCGACGAAGTAGGTGGGCAGTTGACCGGCTGTCAACAGCGCCCGTCGCCACTTTCCGGCAGCCTCCTGCTCCTCCTGGAAGCCGCGATGCTGCATCAGTTGCATCGCCCCTTCCTCATCAATATCGCCCGTATGTACTCGCACGTCCAAGATCGCGTTGATGCACATGCGCGCCTGCATCTTCAACTGTTGCATGCGAAGGGCTAGACCCGCGTCGGGATGGGGCTCGTAGCCGTTGGCCAGCAGTACCTCCTCGGCATACACGGCCCAGCCCTCGACGAAGACGCCACTGCGGCCCCAGGCCCGAACGCGACTTGGCTTGGACAGTCGGTCGTGGGCAAGTTGCAGTACGTGACCCGGAAAAGCCTCATGGGCCATGAGGTCATGTACCAGGATCCCGTTGTACTCCCGATAGAACGAGCGGACACGGGCTTCGTCCCAACCAACGGGAGTGGGTGCGGTGGCCACATACGTCACCGACGCTTGTGTCTCCAATGGTCCCGGAGCATCGCAGTAGGCCACGGCGACACCTCGGTGAAACGCCGGCATGTCGATGAGCTCTACGGCGATCTGTGGCACCGTCACAATTCCGGCATCCTGCGTGAACTGACGCGTGGCTTCCAGGGCATTGGCTAGCGCCGAGCCAATGCCGACGTCATCCATCGGCCACCGGTTAGCGATGTCGTCCAAGGCACGGGGAACGACACCCCGAACCGGTCTGGCCTCTCCCACATACGCGGCTGCGGTTTCCCGCAGTGCTGCGGTCACCTGGTCCAGGTGGTCCTCGGCTTGACGGAGCACGTCAACCGCACCGATCGGATCGTCAAGTGAATGCCAGAGCACGCCGGCATACAGTCGATCACCCAGGCGCGCCGATCGGGTGGCACCGGCCTGCCGTTCCTGCAACCAACGGCAGAACTCCCGTACGGCCTGGAGTGCACTATCGACGGTTGCGTCATCGGCGAGCAGGCTGCGCACCTGGTCGTCCAGGAACTGCGTCGTGCCACCCAGTTGCTCGATTGCCGTCTGTAAATGCAACAGGGAGCAGTAGTCCAGCGTGCGTCGAGCTTCCTGGAGCCAGTCGGGAATTGCGCGGACGCGCGCGCGCAGCGAGCGCAGGCGCTCCGGCAGCGGTGCGAAATCCCGTGTCACCAGCAGGTACAGACCGGTTGCTGGGTTCCAGACCATTGGGTCCCAGGTGTGGCGTGCCAACTCGGTGCGTTGGAACCGCGCCCGGCTGAGTGCCGCCCGCAGGATCTCCAGGTCCACCAGGTCATCGACGCTCAGCGTCGTATCGTCGATTGCATCAAGCACCGCAAGGTGGTTTTCGATGCGCTCAACCTGCGAGCGCTGCCCCTCGGCGCTCAGATCCGGTAGAGCACCGTCCCAGCGATGGTCGCCAACCGCAGTCGCAGCAATCGGATCGAAGCTCAGCAGATCCTCCATGCTGGCGGCGATCACCTGAGCCAGCGGAGATTCAGCCGCCATGACTAGGACGTCGAGCTGTGCATCGCGGCCTCGACCTCGCGTATCTGTCCGGCGCGTTCCCGCACCGCATTGCGCAAGGCACTTTCGGCGTCCCAACCACGCTGACGACCCGCTGCAACAAGTGCGAGCAGCAGGTCACCGAGTTGAGTCTGGCTGGTGATGGATTCCATCAGGGCCTCTGCCGCATCCTGCTCAGTCAGCACAGGCAGCTGCTGGCTGAGGTTGGCACTGCGTGACAGCAGCTTGCCTGCCTTCATCAACGCGGGCAGTTGCTCAGGGATGCCCTCGGTCACTGATTCGCGGCCCTTTTCCTGAGCCTTACGCACATGCCAATCGGCCTCGACTGCTTCAGCGGAACTGGCACTGGCGTCAGCGAAGACATGGGGGTGTCGGCGAACCAACTTTTCGATAATGCCATCGGCGACATCGTCGATCGTGAACGCCTCCTCAGAATTCTCAGTGGCGATCCGCGCATGGAAGACCACCTGGAGGAGTAGGTCACCAAGTTCTTCCCTGAGCGCAGCCCAGTCCTGCAGATCGATGGCTTCAACTACCTCGTAGCTTTCCTCGATGAGGTACTCGATCAACGATGCATGCGTCTGTCTGGCATCCCACGGACACCCGCCTGGCGAACGCAAGCGATCCATGACAGCTACCAGGTCAATGACCCGGCTTCCGGCGACCGGCTGGTCGACCATGCGCAGACTCGAACCTGCTTAGGCTGCTGGCACCGAGAGATCATCCGGGAGTGGCCCGATACTCAGACGCTCGGCATCCCAGGTGCCATAACGGGGACTCACCTGAGTTCCGACGGCGTTGCTCACCTCAGCAAGGGACTGGATCAGCACGGCGTTCTGCTCTTCGGCACTGGCGTTCGGGGCAATCTGCTGGCTGAGCCGCTTTGCCAGCAGATTAGTTTTGACGAAGGCCTCGATCTGGCTCGGTGCCACATTGCGCTCGGTGAAGATCCGTTCAACCTCGGCGCGTCCACCAACATCGCCGTCATAGCCCAGCAGCACCAGGTCGATCTCGCCTTGGGTGACCTGCACTCCTTCGCGCTGGGCCAGCAGATCAACCAGTTCGTTCGTGATTAAGAAGGAGAGCACCTCACCTGTGAGGGCGGCATCTTGACTGTCCAATGGTCGTGACTGCGCTTGCAGGACTGCAGCAACCTGCTCGCTGAGGCTCTCCTGACTGATCCGAAGGTCCCCGACGGTCGCAGCCGCTCCAGCTGCGATAGCACCGCTCTGACCGGCGCACCCGGACAGAGCAAGCCCGGACAAGGTGAGCGTCGCCGCCAACAGGATCCCTACGCCTCGCATGCGCACGATCCTATGAGGAGGCCAGAGGTCAGTCACCTGAGGGCGCGCGCACCGGTTCAAGCAGCGTCGTCTGGATAAGGTCACGCACCCAGGCCAAGAGTTCGAGATCGCGAATGGGTTGCCCACCGATCGGCGCCGTCATCGGCCTAGGGACAAGTACCGTGCGAACGGCTGGCTTGACGATGGTCTGCGGGTAGAGGCGGCGCAGGCGCAGCTGCCCGGACTCAGGCAGCTCCACCGGATGAAGTCGAATATTTGGACCTGCGGCAATGACTTCATCGAGTCCGGCCGAGCGAGCTAACACGCGAAAACGCGCAATCTCCAGCAGCGCCTGCACCGGCTCCGGCAGCGGTCCGTAACGATCGAGAAACTCCGCCTGAACCTCATCCACCGCGGCTTCAGTCACAGCATCTGCCAGTCGCTTATATGCCTCCAGACGTAGTCGCTCATGCGGTAGATACTCCACCGGGATGCTGGCGTTGATAGGGAGTTCCACCTTCAACTCCTCATGAGCAACCGGCGCTTCTCCCTTGGCCTCAGCCAAAGCTTCGCCCACTAGGCGCACGTAGAGGTCGAACCCCACGTCCGCAATATGCCCACTCTGCTCACCGCCGAGCAGATTGCCAGCCCCCCGGATCTCAAGATCCTTCAAGGCAATGTGCATACCTGATCCAAGGTCCGTATGTTGGGCGATCGTGGTCAAGCGTTCGTGTGCGGTTTCCGTCATTGGTCGCTGCTCGTCGTAGAGGAAGTAGGCATAGGCACGCTCGCGCCCACGTCCAACCCTGCCTCGCAACTGGTGAAGTTGTGACAGGCCAAGTGCATCTGCGCGATCGACGATGAGGGTGTTCGCGTTCGGAATATCGATTCCGGATTCCACAATCGTGGTACAGATGAGCACATCGATGGACTTCTCCCAGAAATCCAGGATCACACGCTCAAGTGTTGCCTCACTCATCTTGCCGTGCGCAGTAGCAACTCGTGCTTCCGGAACGAGTTCACGAACCCGAGCGGCAACTCGCTCGATTGATTCGACTCGGTTATGTACGTAGAAGATCTGCCCCTCACGCGCCAACTCACGCCGGATGGCGGCGGCGATCTGACGATCGTGGTACGGGCCGACAAAGGTCAGCACCGGATGGCGCTCCTCTGGTGGGGTCTGAATGACCGACATGTCGCGGATCCCGGTTACTGCCATCTCCAGCGTCCGTGGGATGGGCGTTGCAGACATTGCCAGCACGTCTACATTCGTCCGCACTGCTTTGAGGAATTCCTTGTGCTCGACGCCGAATCGCTGTTCTTCATCAAGAATGACCAGGCCTAGGTCTTTGAAGGAGACATCCGGACTGAGCAGGCGGTGGGTTCCGATCACAACATCGACAGTTCCGTCTTTGAGTCCCTCCATCACCTGGCGGGCTTCCTTCGCTGAACTGAACCGCGATAGTGCGGCAACCCTTACGGGGAATGGCGCGTAGCGGTCGCTGAATGTTGCGAGGTGTTGCTGCACCAGCAGGGTGGTGGGTACCAGAACAGCGACCTGCTTACCGTCCTGCACCGCCTTGAATGCCGCTCGAACAGCGATTTCAGTCTTGCCGTACCCAACATCACCACAGATCAAGCGATCCATCGGAGTCGTTCGCTCCATGTCGCCCTTGACTTCTTCGATACTCGACAGCTGATCCGGTGTCTCAACGTAGGCGAATGCGTCTTCCAGCTCTCGTTGCCAGACGGTGTCAGCACCGTAGGCGTACCCCTTTGCCTGCTGGCGTGCGGCGTACAGGCGAATCAGCTCCTCGGCGATTTTTCGTACAGCCTTGCGCGCACGCCCCTTCGCCTGCTGCCAGTCGGCACCACCGAGGCGGTGAACGGCGGGTGCTTCACTCCCTACGTAACGCGTCACCAGATCCAGCTGGTCGGTGGGCACATAGAGACGATCTGGAGGTTGGCCGCGCTTACTTGAGGCGTATTCCAGCACCAGGTATTCCCTAGTGGCGCCGCCTACAGCCCGCTGCACCATCTCGATGTACCGGCCTACCCCATGCTGCTCATGGACGACGAAATCCCCCGGCACCAGGGTCAGGGGATCGATCGTTCGCTTTCGCCGGGAAGGCATCCGACGCACGTCCCGAGTTCCGGCGCGACGCCCTATCAAATCCGCTTCCGTAAGCAGCGCGACTCGCTCATCGGTAAGCAGGTAGCCCCGCTCGAAGGGTCCCGCGCACACGCTCACCACACGGGGCTCAGGTGGCTCGGGTAGTGCTTCCACCACCCGTGCCGGTATCTCCTCCGCACCCATGGATTCGGCAAAGCGCGCAGCGGATCCCTGTCCAGCAGTGGTGACAACAACCGCCCAGCCGTCCCGGATCAGTTCACCAATTTGCCCCAGTCGATGGTGCGGATCCCCAGTGCTGAGGTCCCACTCCGCAGCGCCAAGCGGGAACCCATGTGGCGCCGGTTCTTCTTCGTCACCCGAATCACCAGGAAGAGCGCTGATCTCCCACCAGGGGTGCTTTCCCCGGGTGGCATCGCGGATTTCCTCAACGCTCAGGTACGAGCTTGATGACAGGTCAATCGGTGAAAGGTCTATGGGCGTGACGTTGCCTGCGGCTGCGTTGTGCCAGGACGCCACCAGAAACTCCTCGGCCGTCCGCACGAGGTCGGCCGCGCGGGCCGACACGCGCTCGGGTTCGCACAGCACGATTGCCGCGTTCGTAGCCAGGAGTTCGGTGAATGGTGCTAGATCCTCAACCAGTGCCGGTATCAGCGCTTCCATACCTTCGGTGATTTGAGCTTCAGCGATTCGGCCCGCGAGATCGGCGAGTTCCGGGTACTGGGTCGCCAGCGCGCGGGCCCGGGTGCGTACCGCGTCGGTGAACAGAAGTTCACGTACCGGGCCTGCCAGCAGTCCATCTGGACATTCGGCGAGCGAACGTTGATCGATGACGGCGAAACTTCGCACGCTCTCCACCGTGTCGTCCCAAAACTCAATGCGCACTGGGTGCTCATCAGTGGGTACGAAAACATCGACGATTCCGCCACGCACCGCGAACTGCCCACGGCGCTCCACGAGATCGACGCGCTCATAGCCCAACTCGACGAGGCGGCGAGCCACCTGCACGGGCTCGATGGTCATCCCGGTACGAACACGTACCGGGTCACACTCCGCGATCGACATCGAGATCGGCTGCAACACCGCACGCACCGACGCCACGACCACCTGCACTGGGGCAGCAAGGGGATCGGAGGAGTCAGGACGCCTCAGTCGTCGCATCACCGCGGTGCGGCGTCCCACAGTGTCCAATGACGGTGAAAGGCGTTCATGCGGCAGGGTTTCCCAGGAGGGGTACACCTCAACGGACACGCCTTCGATCAGGCCACGCAGTTCTGCGGCCATGTCGTCGGCCTGTCGTCCTGTTGCGGTGATCACCAGCAACGGTCGTCCTGCGCCGTCCTGGCTGGCCAGCAGCGCAGCGGCAAGCGAGTGTGCGGGTCGCGGTGCAGTGATGACTCCATCGCGACCAGCGCGCAGCTGTTCCAGTGGTTCCGTCATGCGTGGCGCGATGGCACGCACCAGGCCGGCCACCGCAATCGGATTGGTACACA
>CAZKFI010000002.1:50704-80979 GCA_964551975.1 uncultured Bifidobacteriaceae bacterium
TCATGGCGGTGAGCAGTGCATCGTGAATCTGCGGGTGGCAGACCATCAAGCTGCTGACGTAGGGCGGCATGTGGTTGAAGGTCACCGGCGTCTGGTCCCAGTGCGAGACCCGGTAGCCGTAGTGGTGTGCCACCCCGTAGGGGGCTGCAGCATCCCACTCATAGAACCCGGTGTCGTGGAGGTATGCCTCCGCCCGACCAGACAGCAACTCATTGACCTTTGCGCCCACCGAGCCCACATCGACTATTTCCACGCCTTGGGAGGTCAGGCCCTCCTCTGCTAACAGCACACCGAGGACTTCACTGATCCGGCCCAGTCCCTCGGGGGGACGGGTTCGCGAGGCGACAAGGCGAACCGGGCGATCAGTGGGCAGGGGTGCCGGGGCGGCGGGTGCATCAATGCTGGTACGCGTCAGCCCCTGTGCGGGGAGCGCCACCGTGCAGGCCGTTAGGCGCTGCTGGCCGCTGAGCCACAGGGCAACATGCACCGCGAAGTCAGCGCGCCCCTGCCCGTACTCCCAGGTGCCATCCAGCGGGTCGATGATCCAAACGCGCTCACTGGACAACCGAACGTCGTTATCCCGCGCTTCCTCGCTCAGCACGGCATCTCCCGGACGATTGCGTTCCAGAATCGCAGCGATCAGCGTCTGGGAACTCGCATCGGCCTGCGCACGGAGCTCGTCAGCTCGGGCTCGATCGTCAACCGGCCCGAATTCCTCACGAAGGTCGAGGAGAGCCTGCCCGGCTCGCTCGGCGATGACACGGGAAAGTTGCGCATCATCATGCTCATGATCGGAGAGCACACTCGGTACCGGTGGTTCCGGTGCACGTGAACTACCTACGTCTGCCATCGTCCTCGGTCCTTGGGTGACTACTGTCGGATGTCTCGTGTTTCGGGTCGGAGTTAAAGGCGTTTTGGGTTGCCGGCAGACCCTGGAGTATCAGCATCTCGATCGCGCCAACCGCACGCTCGATCATGGTCTCTGCCTCAACTCGCTGCGCTGCTGCAAAGGGCTTCAATACGAAGTCGGCCGGATCCTGCCGCCCAGGTGGGCGTCCGATCCCGAGGCGAATTCGAGAGAACTCGCCGCTACCCAGTGCCGATCGAATACTGCGTAGGCCGTTGTGGCCGTTGTCTCCGCCGCCGAATTTCACCCGGATACTTCCCAGTGGAATGTCGAGTTCGTCATGGGCGACGATCAAGTGCTCCACTGGTACCGAGTAGAAGTCCAGCAGGGCCTTCACCGGTCCTCCCGATGCGTTCATAAACGACAGCGGCTCGACTACGACTACTCGTTCGCCGGGTTGGCCGCCGATACGCGTTTCACAGACCAATGCCTGCGCTCGCTTATGACGCGTGAGATTGCCACCACAGTCACGAGTCAACGCCTCGGCTAACCAGAAGCCGACGTTGTGCCGAGTCTTGGCGTATTCCGGACCCGGATTACCCAAACCGGCAACAAGCCAGGTCACGCCTCGGCGGTCTCCAGTGCGGCTGCCGCGTCTAGCCCCGCCTTGACTCGAGCATCGGCCTCCGTGCGATCGATGACCACAAGATCCACGTGCTCAATATTGCGCCGAACCGGATCGCGTTGCACTTCCTGTGCACGCGTCAGCACGGTGCTCCCGGCGATGCTGACGACGAGGACGACGCGCGGATCCCGCAGCGCCAATTCCAACTCGTGACCAGGAAGGCTGACGTGGCTGAGGTCCTTGCCCTTGCCATAGATAACAGCAGGGATTCGCCCAGCACGGCGTATGCGCCGAGCAGCTCCCTTGCCGAAATCCGAACGTGCCTCGGCCGCAATCGCGACCTCACCTGCTGCCTTGGACATGGGGCTCCTTGTGCTTCATGCCCCGGCGAACGCATCCGCGTTGACCTTCGTCGATCACGGTGACCGTTACCGGATAACCCGGGACGACACCCTCGCCGAGGACCTTCAGCCTAGAGGTTGCCGATACGACTAGCTGCAGGACCCCGGGCAATCTCAATGGGACGAGGGCACCCCATTGGCTGGCGGATCCTCGAACATGCTGGTCACCGAACCATCGGTGAACACCTCAGAGATCGCCTTCGCCAGGATCGGTGCAATAGACAGGATGGTGAGTTTTTCGAACTGACGTTCCGGCGGGATCGGCAGCGTGTCCGTGACGATGACCTCCGAGATCGCTGATTCCTGCAGCCGTTCCCTGGCAGGCTCGGAAAGGATGCCGTGCGTCGCCGCCACGATCACCTGAGCCGCGCCGTTTTCGAAGAGGGTCTCTGACGCCTTGACGATCGTGCCACCGGTATCGATCATGTCGTCGACCACGACGCAGACGCGATCACGCACATCGCCCACCACTTCGAAGACGCGCACATGATTTGGAACATCCGGATCACGGCGCTTGTGGATGATGGCCAGTGGTGCACCAAGGACATCGGTCCATCTCTCGGCAACGCGCACCCGCCCCGCATCGGGCGAAACAACAGTGATCCGTGAGCGGTCTACCCGGCTGGCAACGTGTCCGGCAAGTAGGGGTAGGGCGAAGAGATGATCGACCGGTCCGTCGAAGAAGCCCTGAATCTGTGAGGTGTGCAGGTCGACGGTCATCAAACGATCCGCACCGGCCGTCTTGAACAAGTCGGCCATGAGTCGGGCCGAGATGGGTTCGCGACCGCGATGCTTCTTGTCCTGTCGCGCATATCCATAGAAGGGCATGATGACCGTGATGCGCTTAGCGGAGGCACGCTTCAATGCGTCCACCATGATCAACTGCTCCATAATCCACGTGTTGATGGGGTTGGTATGGCTTTGCAGAACGAACGCATCGCAGCCGCGCACTGACTCCTGGAAGCGCACGAAGATCTCGCCGTTGGCAAAGTCATAGGCGAGTGTCTTGGAGAGCGGCACGCCGAGTTCATCCGCTACCTGGGCGGCAAGCACAGGATGTGAACGACCTGCCAGTAGGACCAGGCGCTTCTTCGGCAGCACCACTGCTTCGGTCATGCATCCCTCCCAGTTGGTTCCGTCGTGGCCTGCTCAGCTGCCTCAGCGGAGGCAGTGCCGGCTCTGCGTCGTGCGACCCATCCGGGCACATTGCGCTGCTTGCCACGGGCCACAGCCATGGCACCCGGTGGCACATCCTCGGTGATCACCGACCCGGCTGCGGTGTAGGCGCCATCGCCAACCGTCACCGGTGCGACGAGCATGGTGTCCGACCCGATGCGTACCTGGCGTCCGATCACGGTGCGGTGTTTGGCCACCCCGTCGTAATTGACGAAGACCGTGGCTGCCCCAATATTGGTTCCCTCGCCTACCTCCGCGTCACCCACATAGGAAAGGTGCGGCACCTTGGCATCCGGTCCGATGGTGGAATTCTTAATCTCCACATAGGCCCCGGCCTTTGCCCCATCACCAAGTTGCGTACCCGGTCGCAGATAGGTGAACGGACCAACTGAGCAATCGCTGCCAATCACAGCGAGTTCGGCCCAGGTGTGAATGAGCTCGGAGCGCTCACCAACCTCACAGGAGATCAACGTTGTCCCAGGGCCCACCCTGGCTCCGGTCGCGATGGACGTTGGGCCGCGCAGACACGTCCCGGGTAGCAGCGTTACATCGGGCGCGAGGTCTACGTCGACGTCGATCCAGGTGCTCGTCGGATCGAGTATCCAAACTCCGGCGCGTAGCCAGTCACCATTGATGCGATCGCGCAGCGCTGCTGCTGCCTGGGCCAACTGCGCACGATCGTTAACACCCATCACCTCGTCGGCGTTACCGGCTTGACTGGCTCGCACGACGAGTCCGTCCTGGCACATCAGGGCAACGACCTCAGTGAGGTACTCCTCACCCTGGGCGTTGTTGGTACCGATGCGCCCCAACATGGTGCGAAGGGGCTCGGTTTGGAAGACATACATCCCGGTGTTGATCTCATCCACCGCTGCCTCATCAGCGCTGGCATCACGATCCTCGACGATGCGTGCCACCGTGCCGTCCGCTGCCCGCATTACCCGCCCATATCCGCTTGGGTCATTCAGTCGCACCGTCAACACGGTTGCCGCGGCCGAGCCACGACCTGCATCCGCAGCGTCAGCCATCAGGCCGAGCAGCGTGTTTTCCGTCAGCAAGGGCGTGTCCCCGGAGAGCACCAGGATTTCGCTCGTGACGAGGTTGCGCTCGCTCATTGCCTCAAGGGCCACGCGCAGCGCATGACCGGTACCACGTTGCTCCTGCTGCACAACCGGGATCGCCCAGGGTGCAATTTCGGCAAGATGCTCAATGACCTGCTCGCGGCCATGGCCGACCACAACGATCACATGCTCCGGTTCAAGGCCCGAGGCCGCCTCGATGACATGGCCGAGCATCGAACGACCAGCAATGGCGTGCAGCACCTTCGGGGTGCTCGACCGCATCCGGGTGCCCTCACCCGCGGCAAGGATGACCACGGCAGGTCTGGTTGCCGCGCGCGATGTCACGTGCCCGAGCGTAATGATGGGGCGGGCCTGACCGCGAGCAGGTCAGCGCGCCTCAGCGAGACCAGCACCAAAGGGCACGTGGCTACGGGGCTCCTCCCCGGCGACTGTTCCTGGCTCCCGGGGGTGGGATCGAACCACCGTTGACGGATTCAAAGTCCGCTGTCCTGCCGCTAGACGACCCGGGATTGCGCGCCCGCCAACCCTAGGCGAAGTCCTTGACGACTTCACAATGCTACGTTACCGTAGGTTACGGTTCCGTAGGTTACGGTTCCGGAGGTTGGAAAGCCTGCACGATGACAGTCAAGGGAGTGGATGCATGAGCCTTGCAGAACCGGATCTTGAATTGGGGTTCCCGCCTGAGGGCGAGATGGACCTGACCCAGGAGCCGCCAACGGTCGCCATGAAGATCGCTATCGGCATCTTCATCGTCGCGCCCACCGTTGCCCTGCTCGCCACCATTCCGATGTTGTGGGGCGGTTGGCTCAGTTGGGTGGATCTCGGGATCTTGGCTCTGTTTTGGGCGATCACCGGTGTCGGCATCACGGTTGGGTACCACCGCTACTTCACTCATGGATCATTCAAGGCGGTACGACCGGTCAAGATCGCTCTGGCCATTGCGGGATCAATGGCCCTGCAAGGTTCCCTTGCCCAGTGGGTTGCAGACCATCGCAAGCATCACAAGTTCTCCGACGAGGTCGGTGATCCCCATTCCCCATGGCGTTTCGGCACTTCGCACCGCGCCGTGGCCAAGGGTTTGGTCTATGCGCACGTCACCTGGATTTTCGATGAGAACCAGAGTTCGATTCGCCAGTACGCGCCTGACATCGCGGATGATCCAGATCTACGCGCCATCAGCCGCTGGTTCCCGGGGATCGTTGCCGCCAGCCTTCTCTTGCCAGCAATCCTCGGTGGCCTGCTCACCTGGTCCTGGGTCGGTGCCCTCACAGCGTTCTTCTGGGCGGGCCTGGTTCGAATCGCCGTGGTGCATCACGTCACCTGGTCGATCAACTCGATCTGCCACGTATACGGCAAGCGTCCGTTCAAGGCTCGCGACCTGTCGAGCAATGTTGCTTGGCTGGCCATTCCATCCTTTGGCGAGTCCTGGCACAACCTGCACCACTCCGACCCGACCTGTGCACGCCACGGCGTACTGCGGGGCCAGATCGATCCGAGTGCGCGGATGATCCGCACCTTGGAGATGCTGAAGCTCGCCTCTGACGTGCGCTGGCCCAAGCCGCAGCGCATTGCTGCGCGCCTGGTTGATCCGGCTATGCGCACACGAGTTCGCGGCTACGTCGATCCACAAACCCCGTAGCGGCCACGCACGATGGCAAGACGGGATGTGGGTAGTCGCGAACTCAGCGCCGAAGACGAAGTCAATGCTGACTTCGCTGACACTTCGGACGGGTCACGGCGCGATGCTCGCCGCGCTCCCCGCCGTCGCGACCGGGTTCGCATGAGTGGCCAGGAGCGACGTGAGCAGCTGCTTGATGTTGGTCGCAAACTCTTTGCCGAGAAGGGCTTTGAGGCGGTAAGCGTCGAAGAGATTGCCGCGAAAGCCGATGTATCAAAGCCAGTGGTCTACGAGCACTTTGGCGGTAAGGAAGGGCTCTACGCAGTGGTGGTCGATCGCGAGATGAACCACCTGCTCAACGCGATCGGTGACGCACTCACGGCAGGTTCGGCTCGGGCGCTGTTGGAACAGGCGGGCATGGCCCTTTTCGACTACATCGACGAATACCCAGACGGTTTTCGGATCCTGGTGCGCGACTCGCCGGTTTCGCAGCAGACTGGGTCATTCGCGAGCCTCATCATCGACGTGGCAGCCCAGGTTGAGCATCTACTGGCGCGCGAATTCCAGACTCACAAAATCAGTACCCGCTTGGCACCGATGTACTCCCAGATGTTGGTCGGCATGGTGGCTCTGACCGGCCAGTGGTGGCTTGACGTTCGCAAGCCGCGTAAGGAAGACGTCGTTGCACACCTGGTCAATCTGGCCTGGAACGGTCTGGAGCACATGGACCCCAAGCCGCGTCTGATTACCAACTCTCGTTGATGACCCGCGCCCCAGGCACCGGCCCCTGAGCGCGCTTGACCGAGCGCACCAAACCGGTTGACATCAGTCCCACGGCAAGATCAAGGGCGCGCTCTTCATCCGCGACGATGAAGGCCAGGGTCGGACCGGAACCTGAAACCAGCCCGCCGAGTGCACCGAGTTCCTCCCCTGCTTGCAGTATCCGGGCGAGGTCTGGCCGAAGGCTGAGGGCCGCGTCTTGCAGGTCGTTGGTCAGCGCCAACCCGATGGCCCGGGCATCACCGGACCGCAATCCGTGCATCAGACTCTCCGATACCTCTGGATCAGCGACGATGGTGTCGGCACGGAGTCGATCGCACTCCCCGTAGACCGCCGGTGTGGAAAGACCCTGATCAGAGACGGCCAACACCCAGTGCAGGGTGCCTCGGGCTAGGACATCCATCAACTGCTCGCCACGTCCGGTACCGATGGCTGTTCCGCCGTGCAGGGCGAACGGAACATCCGATCCCAGCGTCGCGGCAAGGCGTGAGAGGTCTTCGCGTGAGGTCCCTAGACGCCACAGCGCATCACAGGCCACGAGTGCCGCAGCGGCATCGGCACTGCCCCCCGCCATACCTCCCGCTACCGGTATGCGCTTATGGATGCGCAGGTGCACATCGGCGTCAACGCCGGCGGCCTCAGCCAGTAGCTCGGCGGCACGCCAGGCAAGGTTGCTGGCATCGGCAGCGACCGTGGTGTCCCCGATCATTTCCAGGCTTAATCCCGTGCCGGCGGCGGTGGTCTCAACGGTGACTTCGTCATAGATGCTCACCGCATGAAAGACCGTCACCAATTCGTGATACCCATCCGAGCGAAGCGGCCCAACACCCAACTGCAGATTGATCTTGGCCGGGACGCGTACGGTCACGGACTTGGGCTGCACGTTCTCAGGCTATGCGGTCGCCTAGGACATCAGCGATGCGGGCGAAGTCAGCTATCCGCAACGTCTCTGGACGCCGACCCGGGTCCACCTGCGCCGCTTCAAGAACCTCTTGACTGGTAGTGCCATCACCGGCCAGTGGCGCCAAGCTGGCTCGAAGGGTCTTGCGTCGTTGCCCAAACGCAGTATCGATGACATCGAACACGCGCTCGCGTGTGGACCGACACGGCGGAGGCTCAGCCCTGATGATTCGAACGAGTGCCGAATCCACATTGGGAACTGGCCAGAACACATGACGAGACACCTCACCTGCGTACTCGCAGTTGCCGTACCACTGCAATTTCACGCTGGGAGCGCCGTAGACCCGCGAGCCAGGAGCAGCGGCGAGACGTTCCGCAACCTCCTTCTGCACCATGACTAGGCAGGTCTGCAGATTCGTCACGAGCGAGAGCAGGTGAAGGAGAATAGGGACCGCCACGTTGTACGGCAGGTTCGCCACCAGCGCGGTCGGCTGCGGCTGCCAACGGTCGATCTGTTCGCTACTGATCCGCAGAGCATCCGCCTGCACCACCTGAAGCCGTGCCAGGCACTCAGGAGCGCATTCGGCGACCGTGCTGGGTAGTTGACCAGCGAGACGCGCATCCACTTCCACCGCGATGACATCAACGCCAACGTCAAGCAAAGCCAGGGTCAAACTTCCAAGGCCCGGCCCAACCTCCAGAACCCTCGTTCCAGGCGAGAGGTGAGCCACGCGGACGATACGGCGGACACTATTGGGATCAATGACGAAGTTCTGGCCGAAGGCCTTACTCGGTCGAAGTTCTAGACGTTGGGCAATCGCGCGTACTTCCGCTGCGCCCAACAAGGTCACACCGTCCATCGCTACCAGGGTCCGAAGACCCGCTCGCTGTTCTCCCAGAGCGCCTTGGCGAGTGTGAGTTCATCGGTCTGTCGTACCTCTGCCATCCGGCGTACCGTGAAGGGCATCAACGTCGAGGCGTTGGCCTTTCCTCGATTCGGAACCGGCGGCAGGTAGGGCGCATCTGTCTCCACGAGCAGGAGTTCATCGGGGACTTGTGTGAGCGCCTCACGAAGTGGTTCAGCATTGGGATAGGTCACCACTCCTGCGAACGACATGTACCAGCCGTGTTGAGCGCAGATTCGAGCCATCGCTGCATCGCCGGAGAAGCAGTGGAAAACAACGGTGCTCGGCGGACCCTGTTGAAGCAGGATGTCGATGACGTCTTCATGCGCATCGCGATCGTGGATGACCAGCGCTTTGCCCAGGCGCTTGGCAAGGTCGATGTGGAACCGAAAGGAGCGTTGCTGCGCAGCATGACCAGGTGCATCAGTGCGGTAGTAATCCAGCCCGGTTTCACCGACAGCGTGTACGCGCGGTGCCGAGGCAAGCTGCTCGATCTCGGCCAAGGCAGCGTCCAGCGCGGCCTCACCCTGACGCTCGACGAGTCGCGCCGCATCGTTGGGATGGATTGCTACACCAGCAACGACGGAACTGTGCTTCTGAACGAAGTCCACCGACCAACGCGCCGACGGCAGATCGCAGCCAATCTGCACCACTCGGGTCACCCCGACGGCCGCTGCCTGCTCAAGTGCGGTGACGGCATCGGGTTCAACATCCCCATGCAGACTGCGATCGTGCACGTCCAGGTGGCAGTGCGTATCAACCACTGAGTGGAGCAGGGGCTCAGGCAACTGCGGCGGACCCCCGCGTGCACCAGCCACCTACGACTCGTCTTCAAGTCGCGGGTACAGCGCCTCACCCTTGGTCACACGTGTACCCGCCGGAAGTTGCCCCCAGGTCGCTACCCGGTCGACGGGCTGTTCCCCGATCGGACCAAGGGCGACATCCGCACCAAGTTGCTGCCAGAGCCGTGACATCGTCTCGGGCATAACCGGGTGATAAAGCGTCGCAATTGCCCGAAGCGACTCGCAGGTGGTGGCTAGCACGGTGTCGAGACGGTCTGCCGTGGCGGGATCCTTGGCCAAGACCCAGGGTTCCTGTTCGGTGACATAGCCGTTCACCGCTTCCACGAAGCCGCGAACCGCGGCAATGCCGTCTGCAAAGTCAAGCCGCGTCATCGCTTGATCGGCCTGGCTGACCGTGGTCACCAACAACTCCTGTAAGGCACGTTCTGCCTCACCGACGCTCGGGCTGCCCGGCAGCATTCCCTGCCGATAGCGCTCAACCATGGCGGTCGCCCGCGATGCGAGATTGCCCAGACCGTTAGCTAGCTCGGCGGTGTATCGCGCTGCCATGTCCTCCCAGGAAAACGAGCCATCCTGACCGAAGGCAATAGCACGCATGAAGTAGTAGCGAAACGCGTCGGCCCCGAAGTGGTTGACGATCTGCTCGGGAGCAATGCCAGTGAGCTTGCTCTTGGACATCTTCTCCCCGCCGACCAGGAGCCAGCCGTGTGCGAACACCGTGCGTGGCAGTGCCACGTTCGCGGCAAGCAGCATGGCTGGCCAGTACACGGCATGGAAGCGGAGGATGTCCTTGCCAACCAGGTGAACATCAGCGGGCCAGGTGTGCGCGAACTGCTGACCAGCCGGTGAATCTTCGGGCTCCCCGTAGCCCACCGCAGTCGCGTAGTTCAACAGTGCGTCAAACCAGACGTAGACAACCTGCGAGTGGTCCCACGGCAGTGGAATGCCCCAGGAAACACTCGAACGGCTCATCGAGATATCGACGAGCCCCTGGCGAAGGAACGACATGACCTCGTTATAGGCACTGACCGGTCGCACGGCCTCCGGGTGACGCTCGTAATGCTCGATCAGTTGCGGGCCGAATGCGGAGAGTCGGAAGAACCAGTTCTCTTCCTCGAGGTGCTCAACCGGACGACCATGGATTGGACACAACTGTTGGCCGTCGAACTCGCCTTCGCCCGCGACTAGGTCACCAGCAAGTTTGAATTCCTCACAGCCCACGCAGTACGGACCCTCATACGGCGCTGAGTACACGTATCCGTTGTCCTTGAGCACCTGCCAGAAGTGCTGAACACGTTGGACGTGCCGAGATTCCGTAGTCCGAATGAAATCGTCATTTGCAGCGTTGATGGTGCCCAGTACCGGTAACCAGGCATCCGCGACGAGTCGATCCACCCACTCCTGCGGTTGGACGCCACCGCCCGACGCGGCACGTTGCACCTTGGTGCCATGCTCGTCTACCCCGGTCAGGAACCACACCTGTTCACCACGCTGGCGATGCCAACGGGTGAGCACATCTCCCGCGGTGGTGGTGTACGCGTGACCGATGTGCGGAGCATCGTTGACGTAGTAGATCGGTGTCGTGCAATAGAACGCTTTCGAGAACGCTTTCGCACCCGACTCGACCATAGGCCGATCCTAGGCGCCCCACGTGCGCCGATGAGGACCGGAAGTTAACTGCGAGCGTCAATTACCGCTTGGTAGACGACCTTGCGCGGCACACCCATCGCCTTGGCCACCGCCGCTATCGCCGTTCGGCGATCGAGCCCGGCGGACTCCTGCACGGCAACGGCTGCTGCGAGATCCGTTTCGGAGGCCACCTCGGGCGCAGGTGCACCCCCGACGACCAGCGTGATTTCCCCGAGCAGCCCGGCCATCGCCCAGGATTGCAACTGCCCGAGCGTCCCCCGGACGATCTCCTCGTGGACCTTGGTCAACTCACGGCAGGCCACCGCTGCTCGTTGCGGGCCGAACGATTCACTCATCGCAGCCAGCGTTGCCGCCGCTCGATGGGGCGCTTCGAAGAACACCATCGTCCGCGCTTCGTCTACCAACTCGGTCAACCGTCGTCGCCGCGGTCCGGCCTGTCTGGGCAAGAACCCTTCAAAGCAGAACCGGTCACTGGGCAGGCCGGAGACCACCAGCGCGGCTAGCACCGCCGATGGTCCGGGCAGGACTCGCACCTGCAGATCTGCCTCAATCGCGGCCCGGACCAACCGAAATCCTGGATCACTGATTCCCGGCATACCCGCATCGGTCAGTACCAAGACCGAGGCACCGCTGCGCGCCTGCTCGACGATCTCGATCGCACGCGCCCGTTCATTGCCCTCGAAGTAGGAGACCAGTCGACCAGTGATGCGAACCCCGAGAGCATCAACAAGGCGCTTGACTCGACGCGTATCTTCAGCGGCCACCACGTCGGCTTCCGCAAGTGCTTTCCGTAGCCGCTCAGAGGCATCACCCGAATTCCCGATGGGCGTTGCTGCCAGAGTGATCAGCCCAGCCACGCAGTCATCTTCGCCCACGACTGCCTTACCCACGCACTCGCACGGAGCGATAGCCCTGTGTCGCCCACATGACCGCCCACCAGTGGCGATCTAGTCGCATCAGCCCCAGGTAGGAGTTCGTGGAGGCGACCATTGCCGCGACTTGCTCAGTAGCTGGCGGAAAGGAGACGTTATGTTCATGCTCTGAGAGCACCTGGTGGCACCGCCCCTTCGCCCGCATAGTCAGGGCGAGTTCAGTTCTGAGGTACCACCAAGGTGATGAGCCATGCCGTCATCCTCGCCCATCACGGCTGTTGCCGTGTACGTCCTGTAGGAACGTAACTAGAACGCCCGCACCGGACGCACAGGCCCGTCCCATTCCTTGCGGTAGTCGTCTATGTATCCCCAGGTGAAACTTATGCGGTCTGCGCTGACCTCTCGGTATAGGCCCGCGGACTGCGACGAGGTCCAATAGCTGGCAGCACCCAGGCCTCCGACAACCTTGCGCTGAAAATACAGCGCGTGCAGTTCCTTTGTGGACGGCAGGAACCAGTCATCCTTACCGCCGCCGCGGTACGCAGCCGCGATACCCGCAGCAGTGTCGCCCCCACAAGCTTCAATGATGATGCGTGTGTTCTCGCGACCCATGCCAATGTGGCGACCAGTTGGTAAGACAGCGGCATAACCAGGCTGCCCTTCCAGGCACCACGACCACTCCGCGTTCTCCCAGCTCGCCCCCGGACCTCCACGCTGCTTGCCCTTCACCTTCCCCGCCGCTTCGAGGTAACGCCCCCACGGCTGACGCGACCCCGCGTCATAAAACACAATCCCCCCACCAGGACCGGTATCACCGATCTTGCACAGCACCTTCTTACCGTCGCACGTCTTCGCTACAGCCGGAGGGGCAAGTCCAATGGGTGCGGCCACCAGCAGAGCACCGACTAGGGCGGCGAGCCGGATGTGGCCTCCGCGCGTCATAGTCGTCCTTCCTGGCTGCGTCATGTCATCCCGTGTGGCAGCGAACACTCACCCCGTCAGATCGCCCCGCCACCGTAGCCGACATGAATTCACGTGGTCCAGGTTTCGCTAGGCAGGCTTCAATCGGGCTTGCCGCCTACGATGACGCGATGACCAGCGTGGGGGTGCTTGCCTCACCTCGCCGTGATCTGGCGAGCCTGGCGGCACGTTTGTATCCGCCGATGCCCACCAGCGGCGTTATCGGCTGGCTTGGCCCGATCGTGGTCATGTTGATTGGCGGCCTACTGCGGGTCTGGGACCTCAGCACACCCAATGCGGTGGCATTCGATGAGACCTACTACCCCAAGGATGCCGCCTCGCTACTGCGCTTCGGCGTAGAGATGCAGATGGTCGAGCAGGCCAACGACATCCTGATCACCGGCACGGACGACTGGACCTCGATCGCCATCTTCAAGGATGAGCCTGCCTTCGTTGTGCATCCACCGCTAGGTAAGTGGATCATCGCTTCGGGCATCTGGGCCTTCGGAGTAACTCCATTCGGATGGCGAATCGCCATGGCGATTCTGGGGACGCTGGCAATCTTGATTACGGCCCGGATTGCCCGACGCCTCACCCGCTCAAATCTCATCGGCACACTGGCCGGATTGCTCCTAGCACTCGATGGCATTCATTTGGTCATGAGTCGGACAGGGCTACTCGACATGGCGCTGGGGTTTTGGGTGCTGGTCGCCTTCGGACTGCTGCTCATCGACCGCGATCAGATGCGAAAACGCTTGGCCGAGCGATGTTCCTCCGGAGCATGGTCACCCACTCGGCCCGATAGCCCCTGGGGGCCAGCACTAGGACTTCGGCCACTGCGTTGGGCGGCGGCACTCTCCCTCGGCTTGGCCTGCTCCGTCAAGTGGTCTGGTATCTGGTTCGCACTGGCTTTCGGCCTACTCACCCTGCTGTGGGATGTCAGCGCACGCAAGGTGGTCGGCGTCGAACGCCCCTGGATGGCCACCATCATGCGCAGTGCACCCAGTACTGCAGCGATATTCCTCGTGGTGATTGTGGTGACCTACATATCGTCGTGGACCGGCTGGTTTCTCAGTGACGACGGTTACGGTCGTAACTGGGCAGCCACGCATCCGCCCTCATTGATTCCAGAAGCACTGCGTTCGCTCTGGCACTACCACGCTGAGGCATGGGGCTTCCACGTCAACCTGAGTTCAGCCCACTCCTATGCAAGCAATCCGTGGTCCTGGCCACTGATGACACGGCCCACATCCTTCTACTGGAATTCCATTAAAGACGGCTCCCAAGGTTGCCCTACGGACAACTGCGCCGCGGAAGTCCTCGCACTAGGGAACCCGATCATCTGGTGGGCCGCCATCGCAGCCGTGATCTACCAAGTCTGGCGCTGGGCCGCACGACGTGATTGGCGCTCCGGTGCTGTGCTCTGCGGAATTGCGGCCGGTTGGCTGCCGTGGTTCCTCTATCTCAACCGGACGATCTTCACGTTCTACACCGTCGTGTATGTACCGTTCATCGTCATGGCTTTGGCGATGACCATGGGCGCCATGCTCGGACCAGCCGACGCACCTGCACGGCGCCGAGCCATTGGCGCATGGTCTGCGGGTCTATTGGTCGTCCTCATCGTGCTGGCTGCCTGGTGGTTCGCACCCATCTGGACGGGTCAGGTTCTGCCGTACGGCCAGTGGCAATGGCGAATGTGGATGCCTACGTGGATCTAGGCACCCCCCCTTGGTTCGAACCCACCGAGGATCGCGTTGCCGCGGCACGCATCGAGCACTTTCGAAAATGGGCTCGCGGTCAGGGATTCCCCGCGCAGGACTTCAGTGCACTGTGGCAGTGGTCGGTGGATCAACCCGAATCCTTCTGGTCCGCCCTTTGGGAGTACTTCGAGCTCCCTGCAACAACGGGTCCAGCCCTTGCCGATGCACCACGACCGGTTAGGCCGGGCATTCGCTGGTTTCCCGAAGTCCGCGTGAACTACACCGGCGAGATCTTTCGAAGACTTACCCGCAGTGAGCATGACGCCGCCCTGCTAGCAATGACGGAAACCGGTGACCAGCAAACGATCACCTGGGGTGCGTTACGCCAACAGGTGGCGAGCCTTGCGGAGTGGCTTAGGGCTCATCAGGTCGGACCCGGCGATCGAGTCGTGGGCTACCTGCCTGACATGCCCGAGGCAACGATCGCGTTCCTGGCATCCGCAGCGGTTGGTGCCACCTGGGCCGCCTGCGGTCAGGACTATGCACCACCTGCGGCACTGGCGCGACTGGGCCAACTCACGCCCAAGGTGCTCATCGCATCAGCCGGCTACTCCTACGCCGGCCAGCAGCGCGACCGCGGTGCGGAAAGCGAGCAGGTTCGACAAGGCCTCCCTGATCTCCATGCCGCTCTCCTCGTTGGCGAGGGTTCCACGCCCACCGGATGGACACCATGGCAGGAAGCGGTGCAGAACCAGGTACCCCTACAGGTGGAGTCACTGCCATTCGAACACCCACTTTGGGTGCTGTTTTCCTCCGGTACCACCGGCAAGCCGAAAGGCATCATGCACGGGCACGGTGGCGTCATCCTCGAACACCTGAAGATGCTGGCGCTCTACGGTGATCTCGGCGCCGACAGCGTGTTCTGGTGGCAGACCTCGCCCAGCTGGATGATGTGGAACTACCGAACCTCCGCTCTCCTACTGGGTTCAACCGTGGTGAGTTACTCAGGTTCACCTACCTGGCCAACCACGGATGCCCTCTGGCGCATTGCATCAAGGCTCGGCGTGACATTCCTGGGCACCAGTCCCGCGTACCTCCTGGCCTGCCGTCAGGCTGGCATCAGTCTCATTGACGACCTCGACCTCAGTCCACTCCAGGTCATCGGATCAACGGGTGCACCCTTGCCTGCTGAAGCGCACACCTGGGTTGCTGCGCACGCCGCACCCGGCATCCCGATCAGTTCGATCACCGGCGGTACCGATGTGGTCACCGCCTTCGCCGCAGCGAGCCCTGTCGACTCGGTGTGGGCGGGTGAGATCAGCCGACGTTGCCTCGGCGCCGACCTGCAGGCCTTTGATGGCAGCGGGCAGTCGGTAGTTGGCGAGGTAGGCGAGTTGGTACTCACCACCGCAATGCCGAGCATGCCGGTGGGATTTTGGGACGACCCCACTGGAGCACGCCTTTCTGCCGCGTACTTCGAGCGCTATCCAGGCGCCTGGTGTCATGGCGACTGGGTGACCATCACTGAGCGCGGAACGTTGGTCATGCACGGACGTTCTGATTCCACCTTGAATCGCCAAGGTGTACGTATGGGCAGCAGCGAAATCTACGAAGCCATCGAACGTCTACCGCAGGTCCGTGACGGCCTGATCGTTGGCGTTGATCGAGCACATGGCAGCTACTGGATGCCACTCTTCGTCCACCTTGCCGATGGTGTGGAGTTGGACGATGCGCTCCGTACCGCGATTGTGCAATCGATTCGCGAACACGCATCACCGCGCCATGTTCCGGACGAGATCATTGCTGTTCCCGGTATTCCACGCACCCGAACGGGTAAGCGCCTCGAAGTGCCGATTAAGCGCCTCCTTGCTGGGGCAGAACTGGACCAGGTCGTCGACCGCAACGCAGTCGACGATCCCGGACTCTTGGACTGGTTCAACGCCTACGCTCGAGCTCACGCGTAGTTCGCCATGCGCGCGGATGAGCTGCACGCGCGCGTTCACGAGGTGCGTCGTGCTGATGGATCGGTGGAGCTGAGGGGACTCGAACCCCTGACCCCCTCGTTGCGAACGAGGTGCGCTACCAGCTGCGCTACAGCCCCGGGAAGAGTGAGGGTATCAGTGCCGATTATTCGTTGACCGCGCGACGCAGGTCGTCGACGTACCCACGAATCTTGGGTACCGCAGAGGTGTCTGGTCCGAAGTCGTCAGCCTCGAACGCCACCCGATGTGGCGGGGCCTTGCGACGACGCAGTCCACTTGCTGCCTCCACCATGGCGGCGCCTGTCCACTCGCCGGATCTGTCAATGCCCCGCGGGTTGGTCGACGCCTTCGGAGCATTGACATAGGTAGGCAGATTTACCGGCGCAGCCTCCCACCGGCCATCTACGCGGACATTGCCGCGAATTCCGTACCGATCGTCGCTACCCATTTCCTCAGCCCAGTCACCATCTACATACGCCCACTCATCGATTTCACTGCGGGCGATGCGGGAGGCAGCCCTGGACGGCGCAGTTATCGCAACGAGGACGAGATACAGCAGCACGAGGGATCCGGCGATGATGGGAGCCCAGTTGGGGAGGCGCCCGGTAAGGGTCAAACCCAGGGTCAGACATAAGCCGCTGAGGAGTACCGCGAGAGAAAGGCCGCGCCGCCGTGCAGCCAGGCGCCGGTCGGGGTCATGGGCGTCCTGGGCGCCGTAGTCATCGTGATCCTGCGTTCCCCCGACACGACGGGAGCCCTCGCTGTGCTGCGCGTCATCCGGGGCGAGCGACTTCATCGCACCGTGGAATTTCGCGGCGGACTTGCGCTGGGTTACCTGATCGTGGCGACGCAGCCAGACGGGTATGAGGACCGCCGCCCACAGGGCAATGATCACTACATAGATCAGGCCCGTCACGATGTGAACGCTAGGGCGAAAATGGCGGAATTACTCGCATGTGGGCGTCAACGGGTCTGGCGTGTCGCAGGTTGAGGCTGTGACGAGTGGGGCCTAGTGCACCTCCAGAGGTCCCTCATTGGCCCCGAGAAGCTTGAAACGCAACAAGAACCCCATCAGGAAAGTCACCGGCCAGGGCCACGTAGGTCAGGTGATCCCGCCACTGTCCGGCGATGTGGAGGAAGGACGGACGCTCCCCCTCAAGGCGCAAGCCCAACTTCTCGACAACGCGGCGCGAGGCGTTGTTCTCCGGCCGAATGTTGATTTCCAGACGGTGGAGGTGGAGCACGTCCAGGCAGTAGTCCAGCGCCATGGCAACCGCTGTAGGCATCAAACCTCGTCCGGCATAGGCCTGGTCAATCCAGTAGCCGATATGCGCGCCCCGCATGGAGCCTCGGGTGATACCGCCGACGGTCACCTGCCCAATCAGGCGGCCATCGAACTCCAGGGCCCACGGAAGGCTCCGGCCATCGCGCGCCTCAAGTCGATAGCCGCGCACCATGGCTCCGAAGGATGGAATGAGTTCGCCGTCCGCAGCGCCCTCGGCAGGCAGCGTCGCCTCCCATGGTTGCAGCCACTCGCGATTGCGTCGCCGCACCTCCCGCCAGCTGCGGCCATCGCGCAGACGCAGCGGTCGCAGGGTCACCTCATCGGCGGTGAGGGTGACCGGCCAGGTCACGGCAGATCCGCGACAAACTGCCTGAGCCAGGTGATCAGGTCAGGGCCTAGGTCCGCACGCTCAGTGGCCAAGGTGATGACCGACTGCAAGTAGGAGAGTCGATCACCGGTGTCGTACCTACGACCGGTGAACAACACGCCACGTACCCCACCACCTGCCTCCGCAGGCATGCCGGCCAGAACTCTGAGTGCATCGGTGAGCTGGATCTCACCACCACGACCTGGCGGGGTCCGAGCAAGAATGTCGAAGACTGCCGGGTCGAGCAGGTAGCGTCCGATCACCGCGTAGTCGCTCGGCGCATCCTGCGGGTCTGGCTTTTCAATAACGTCAGTCACGCGAACAACGCCGGTCTCGTCGGTGAATTCGATAGCAGGGCAGCCATAGAGGGCGATATTCGCTCGCGGCACCTGCATGAGGCAGATGACTGATCCACCGTGCTGTTCACGAACGTCGATCATCCAGGGCAGCACCGGATCTCGCGGATCGATGAGGTCGTCACCCAGCAACACGACAAATGGTTCGTCACCCACATGGTGGCGGGCGCACAGCACCGCATGCCCCAAGCCCAGTGGATCGCCCTGCCGCACGTAGTGAATTCGTGCCAGATCAGTGGATTCGGCAACCAACGCCAGTCGGTGCTGGTCGTTCTTAGTGCGCAGGACATCTTCAAGTTCCAGGTTGCGGTCGAAGTGATCCTCCAGCGGGCGCTTACTACGCCCGGTGATGAACAGGACATCGTCCATGCCCGCTGCTACGGCCTCCTCGACCACGTACTGAATGGCGGGTTTATCGACAACCGGGAGCATCTCCTTGGGCGTGGCCTTGGTAGCCGGCAGGAACCGGGTACCCAATCCGGCGGCTGGCACCACGGCCTTGCGCACCTGCACTGCGGTCACCCCCAGACCCTAGCGGCGCCCTTCAGCCAGGATGCATCCGTGACACCGACGCCTGCCCAGCAGAAGGCTTCCGCGCGCAGTCGTATTCGCGAACGACGCCGCCTACGTTCAGCTCTGGAACGCGAGCATGCTGGCCGGCAACTGGCTGAGGCGCTGGCGCAGTCAGCGCTGGCTGCGCCCAACACCGTGGTAGCGGCCTTCCTGTCCATGCCGACCGAACCGGATACCGCGCCACTGATGACGTGGTTGCGCGATCAAGGCTGTCGGATCCTGGTCCCAGCAGTTCGTGGTTCCCACCTGGCCTGGATGTTGCTGCCGCAGGATCCTGGTTCGTTCACCACCGGTGCGCTCGGCATCCGCGAAGTCAACGCCGAATCCGTCGGTACGAATGCTGATCCGTTAAGCGAATGCAGTCTCATCCTCGTGCCCTGCCTGGCAGTCGATCAGCAGGGACGCCGCCTCGGCCAGGGCGGTGGCTACTACGACCGGGTATTAGCTGGCCTGCCACGCGTACAGCATGGTGGGCCGCTGCTGGTCGGTGTGTGCTTCGCCGACGAGTACGGATCAGCCATTCCCAGTGAGGAACATGACGTGGTGCTGGATGCCTGCCTCACCGAAATTGGAATTCATCGGTTCACCCAGGAATCAAGGTGAGTGTGTCCGTGGTGGCCGATTCGACCGCCGATTGACTGAACGGCCAGGGGTACTGCTCGCCCACCAACCAAGCCTCGATTTGGTCGTCGTAATTCGGATGGAAGGCGTGGCCGCTAGCCCCCGTGAGGTTCACCCACGTACTGGCGTCGAAATCACCGAGGTCGATGACCTGTCGCATACTCGGCACCCAGTCCACCTGGTACCCGTTCACCGGCGTCCAACCCGTTGCATTCACGATGGATTCACCACCCGCCGTCGGGTACGGACCCCGATTGAAGAGCCATTCGATCGGTGCAATGCCGCTGGTGCCGAGGGTCTGATTCACCAGTTCCAGCTGGTGCAGCTCACCCCAGGACCATCCACTCGGGTCGGTACCTTGGCGATCTTGGAGTTCGACGATCGCCGCGGCAAGTGAGGCCTGCAGTGTGGTGTCACGGTCCTGCACACCAGGTTGCGTGCGATCGTCCCACCATGCGTTCGACTCGTCGTTCCAGATGTTCTGCACCACCTGCCAGTAGCGGTCACCACCGCTGGCTTTGATGATCTCTGTTCCCGAGGCTGCATCGAACATGCGAGCCACCATCTGACTCCAGGTCGCATTGAATAGTGCAGCCGCCGCACCCGTGCTGCCATCATCTCGCGGCTGAGTGAAATCCCAACCAGCCAGAAGATCCTGCGCACCGGCAAACCCCTCGGCTGACGCATCCGGCGCAGGCAACTGCACCAAGTGGGGCACGAGGAAGGCCGCGAGCTCATTCCAGGAGTCCATTTGGATGTCGCGCATCTGCTCTGCAGTGAACTTCTCACCTGAGTCGATCACCTGACGAATGCGGTCAACGATGCGCTGCGACCTGGCTCCGTAAGCCCAGTCGTCGGTCAAGAAGAAGGGGTAAGGCGGCGCAACTACGGCCTGGTTGGCCGTGACGATCCAGCCTTCCGCCGGATTGAACACGCTCGGCAGTGCAGTGAACGGCACTGTGCCCTGCCAGTGATAGCGCGAATACCACCCAGGGATCGGCCATTTGCCGTCGTAACCCACGCGGATAGGGATGACACCCGGTGCCTGGTAACCGATGTTGCCGTCTACGTCGGCATACAACAGATTCTGAGCCGGCACGGCGAGCTTGGTTGCAGCTTCCCGGAAGTCCTCCCAGTCACCTGCGGTGTTGAGTAGGTCGAAGGCATCGAAGGTCGGTGCCGGCTGTAGTGCCGTCCAGCGCAGTGCCACGGCATATCCGGCTCCGCGCGCTGGTTGCACCTCTTTCGTCGCCATGGCACCGGGCGCTGGCACCGGGGCATCAGCGCCAACCGCGGTGTAGGTATCGATATCCGCGACATCGGAGATGATCGGACCATCTACCGTGCTGCGCACCGTGATAGTCACGGGGCTGCCGCCCGCCACCTCGATGATCTCTTCGCGCTCCTGCAGTGGGACCTGCTCACCATCAAGTAGGTACGTCGAGTCGGTGACCTCGTGCAACACCAAATCCGTGACATCCGGGCCCATGTTGGTAAAGCCCCAGGCGATGCGGTCGTTGTGGCCGATGAAAACTCCCGGTAGTCCCGCCATCGTCCATCCGCTGACGTCGTAATCGCAGGCGTCACCGCTGACATCCGGATCGGAAGGCTCAGCATCATCGCGGCTAGTGCAGTGCAATGCTGATTGATACCAAAGGCTTGGGATCGCCGGTGCCAGGTGCGGATCATTAGCAAGCAGTGGCTTACCGGATTCGGTGTGAGCTCCGGAGACGGCCCACGAATTCGATCCGATGCCCTCGCCTATCGGGGCCAACCAGCCGTCGAGGGAATTGATCGCCGCACGCACTCGTGACATGGCTGCCACCAGTCCCGCACCCGCGGCCACCCGGGGGCCAGCAACCACTCCGCCAGCTGGGGCGTTCTGGTCGTACACCCCGGCGACCACAGCGCCACTTGTCACGATCGGCTGATGCTCAGCGAACGGGTAGGGCGGGAACAGCTCCTCGGTCTGCTCGACACCAACGGATGCGGACATGACCGAGCGGTAGATCTCGTCCTCCATGTTTCCGCGCAGATCCCAGGCGAGTGCCTTCAACCAAGCCACCGAGTGCACCGGCTTCCAGGGCTCCGGTCGGTAGTCCGGGTTTTGCAGGGCGAGCACTGAATACTCCAGACTCAACTCGCGCCCCGACCTCCCGATGAGATACGCATTAACTCCGGCCGCATAGGCATCCAGGATGCGCAGCGACCGATCGGAGAGTTGCTCAAGTTCTTGTTCGGCAATGCGCTCCCAGCCCAAAGTCCGGATGAAGGCGTCGGTGGACACCTGGCTAGGCCCGAACATCTCCGACAGCCGACCAGCGGTGATGTGCCGGCGCACATCCATCTCCCAAAAGCGATCCTGTGCATGCACGTAGCCCTGAGCGAAGAACAAATCGTCGAGCGTATTTGCATAGATCTGAGGGATGCCCCGACTATCGCGGAGGACCTTGACCTCTTCGACAAGTCCCGGTACTCGCACCTGACCAGCGAGCTGCGGGTACGACGCCCGCACTGTCGTCCACCCGTACCAGCCTGCGCCAATGAGGGCCGTGCTGAGCATCACCACCAACACGATGGCAATGACGAGGACCGCTTTCACCCAGCCGCGCATGGCACGAGGGTAGCCAGACCCCCGGCACCTGACCCGCTGCCGGCCAACAACCACCAGGTGGCCAGAAACGCCACCGCGCACCCAACGACCATGACCGCGGTGGTGGCAAGCGCCACCGTCCTCTCGCCCGCGCGCAGTTGAAGGTCAACGCGCCAGGCGAATCCCGAATAGGTCGTCAGAGCACCGCACAGACCGATGAGCAGAACCACTCGCAATGAACCGCTTGTGCAGGGCGCAACCCAGCCAGCTATAGCCGAGCCCAAAATGTTGACGAGGAGCAAGCCCCAGGGCAATCCACGCGGCCTCGGGGGCAGCCAACGCTCGATCACAGCCCGCACCACTGCGCCGCCGGCTCCGGCAATGGCAACGGCGATGACAAGGTAAGGGGCGGCGAGGTCACTCACGTCAGCGCCCATCGATTCCATCCCCATCGATCACACGCCCATCAACCGCATGTCCACTGATGCGGTGGGCAACACGCACGCCTAGGCGCACGGCAAGCGCTCCGACGAGCAGGGTGCCCACCAGATATGCCAGGGCAGTGACCGCGAGGCCCTCGTCGAGCAGGACGACCGTCTCCATGGCGAACGCTGAATAGGTGGTGAAGCCACCGAGGAATCCAACGATGACGAGGGCTCGCCAACGTTCCTCGTGGGTTCGGCCAACAAACAAAGTTCCCAGCAAGCCGATGATCAAACACCCCAGGACGTTGATACCGAACGTCGGCCAAGGAAAGGCCGGCTTGTTCAGGATTTCCCAGCCGGTCAGCAGATCGATGGCGAACCGCACCAGGCAGCCAGTAGCCCCGCCCACGGCGACGAGAGCAAGGTATGGCCCGCGCATCGCCGCAGGCTAGCGTTAGCACTCTGAGCCTTTGAGTGCTAACCTCAAGCCACCAAACCCTGCGGAGGACCTGTGCCGACCTACGAATATCGCTGCCCGAGTTGCGAGGGCACGCACGAAATCGTGCAGGCCATGTCCGATCCGTCTATCACGGTCTGTCCGACCTGCGGGGCCGAAGGCCTGCGCAAGATGTTCACCAATGTCGGGGTGGTCTTTAAGGGTTCGGGCTTCTATCGAACAGACTCACGCAAAGATGCCGCGTCCTCCGGGGGCTCTGGCAGTGCGTCGACGAACGGTTCCTCCGGTGCTGCCGCCTCGGGGTCAGGCTCAGGGAACTCAAGCTCAGCAAATTCAGGCTCTGGAAACTCAAGCTCAGGAAACTCAAGCTCAGGGAACTCAAGCTCAGGAAACTCAAGCGCCGGCAGTTCCGGATCATCATCCGGTTCCAGCGCGGGATCCTCCACTAGCGCGGCGAAGTCAGCGACCACTTCCTGATCGCTGCTGCAACCCCTGCTTCCTGTGGACGGGGGATTGCCGTCTGCTCGTCAGCTACGTAACGTCCCCGCATGTTCGACGGGTTGGCGCGCACGAGCACCAGCAAAACACCCTCCTGGCGCATGCGCTGGTCACGTCTCCTGCGCAGGCATCGGCGCCTCCTCGCCGCCACACTCACCGGCGTAGGTGTGCTGTGTGCCATCGCTGCACTTCGACCGACGCCTCCGCCACCGCCCGATCCACCTGATCCACGCCTGCCCCCAGCAGGTCAGGTTGCCCTGCCCGTTGAGCTGGCCTCTGGCTCTACGGCTGCCCTCCTCAAACCTGGTGATCGCGTCGATGTGGTCACCGTCGAATCAATCCCTTCGGTGATCCTCGCGCGCGATGCCATGGTGCTTTTGCCCACTGCAGGCAGTGGCTTCGTCGGAGCCTCCTCGAGCGTCGTACTCCTGGCGATGAGCGAGGCTGCGGCCCTGCAGGTGGCCGGTACTTCTGGAGCCGTGACTGTGCTCCTGCAACCAGCCGCTGAGCCTGCCCAAGAGGGCGCACCCGGCGAGCCTGGGTAGCCGCCCGGCACGAGCGGCCCTGAACTAGTAATGGGGTGGACGCTCGGCGAGCAACCGCTCGTCGTTACTGGTGTCCTCACCCGGTTCCGCCAACTCATCGTTGGTCACCCGCTGCAGGGCAGGGCCTGAGGGCTCGCCGGGGCTAGACATCACCTGTTCAGGGTAAGCCCAGCCAGGATTCGGGTTTGGACTTGCGCATTTGCGCGCTAGGCCCCACCCTTGTGCCTGCAAGGGGAGTATCCCCACGCCAGTAGTCGTCAATACGGTGCCCTGCACCCGGCTGCTGGGCCGGCTTAGCCGGTGGTGAGAGACCTTGTGCCGAGGCTTCGTGCCCGACACAAGGGAGCGCCGTGAACACTCATCGCAACACCAGGGTTACTGGCTTGACGTGCCAGTCGCCCTTCGTCGCGCTGGGTGCCAACGGCAAGTCGCCTCGTTTCGTTGATCACCTCGTGAATGGAGTTATCGATGCCGCGTAGTGCTGCCCAAGCCAACGGTTCAACACGACCACAGATCACGCTCGAGGGATTCACGCGCATCTCCGAGCGCATTGCCGATATCCGCGAGCGTCGCCTACCCGAACTCGTGCCCCTGCTGGTTGAGCATGAGCGTGACGAGCGCTACGTGCATGAGTACGAACAGTTGCTCGCTGAGGCCCATGAGTGGGAAGGGTTCCTTGCCGAGGCCACAGTCCTACCAGCCGTAACCGACGGCACCCAACTCACCGTCAATCTCGGCACCCGGGTCCTTGTCACGCTCGTCGACGGCACTGACTCGTGGGTGCGACCGGTTCATCCGCGCGAGGCGTTTCTCGATGATGAGCGCATCTCAATGGATTCACCCCTGGGGAAGGCCATCATTGGCGCGCGCGTTGGCGATGCGGTTGAAGTCGACTCACCGGTGGGTACTTGGCAGGCCGTGATCCGCGAGATCGACGTCAAGGGCTAGTCGCAGCGTCGACAACATCTCCGCAAGTCTGCGGCGCAGTGGCGCGGTCGTTTCCATGATCGCCCGCTGCGCCGCAACGTATTCCCGGCGACCTTCAGCGGTCTCAATTGCGATGGCGGGCAGTCCGTATTCACTGACGTCGTACGGAGAGGCACGCATATCTATAGCGCGGGCGCGGCAAGCGTTCTCGAAGCACTCAAGGACGAACTCTGACGAAACCATCGGACTAAACCAAAAGGCGTACTTGTAGAGGTCCATGGCTGCATGAATGCAGCCTGGTTGCTCAAGTTCAGGCTGATTTTCCCGGGTTGGGACGAGCGCGTTGCGAGGAGTCGCTTCCGGCGTAAAGAACCGATACGCGTCAATGTGTGTGCATCGCAGCCCAACCGAATCGACTGTTGCAGTGACCTTGGATGGCGGCACCCGTAGAGGTAGCTGCGGGTGGCGCACTTGATCCGGGGATTGTCCGTAGACCATGGCCCACTCATGCAGCCCAAAACAGTGAAACTCTGGTCGACGCGAGCTGGTTCCCGCAAGGATGTTCAGAGCCAGGTTCAGCCGCGCTCTGCGGGATCCAAGCCAGGCGATATCCGCGGTGACCCCATCCTCGTCAGCCCGGTATCCAGCCATGGATACGTATGCTTCCGCTTGTTGACCCTCAAGGTGGACGCCGTAACCCGGATGCCAGGTAGCGAGCTTCCCTGGTGAATACGGGTAGTAGTCGAAGAGGAAGTCCTCCACCGGGTGTGCAATCCCGCGAGCCCGACGTTCGAGCCGATCACGCAGTAACGGTTCCACACGCTGGCGGTACACCTCCGCGCGTGGCACCCACTCCTCGGCTCGCACCGTGGCAGGGTATGTCAAGATCACGCCATGTCGCAGCCGCCCCAGGTACCTGTTACCGACGTACTCGATCGCCTCGCACAAGGGGCAGTTCTCATTGATGTGCGCGAACCCAATGAGACCTCGGTCGGACACGCCCCGCAGGCTCACCTCAATCCCATGCAGCAATTCGATCTGGCTGCAGTCCCCGCCGACACGCCTCTGCTCGTCATCTGTCGATCCGGTGCACGCTCCAACAACGTTGCACAAGCTCTGATGGAGCGAGGATTCGACGCAAGTAATGTCGCAGGCGGCATGCTCGCCTGGTTCGCTGCTGGGCTACCGGTTGTCGATGCCAGCGGTCAGCCTGGGTTCATCCTGGAGTAATCAGCACGATCACCAGAGCGGCAGGGACTTCCCTGGGTTCAAAATGTTCTCCGGATCCCAGGCCTTCTTGATGCGCGGGTGCAGATCAATCGCGACTGGATCCAACTCCCGACTCAAGTACCGCTGCTTCAACAGACCCACCCCATGCTCACCCGTGATGGTTCCACCGGCGTCAAGGGCGAGATCTAGCATCGCGTCGAAGGCCGCCAGAGCACGCTGCTCCGCATCAGCATCTCCCCGCGGAAACACGATTGTGGGATGAAGATTGCCGTCCCCAGCATGACCAAACGTGCCTATATAGACGTCATACTGACCGGCCAGTTCACTAATGCGCATCATGACGTTCGCCAGCTCTGAACGCGGGACGGCAATGTCGTCAAGCAGCCAGTCCCCCATGGCCTCAAGTGCATGGATGGCCATCCGTCGAGCACCGAGCAACATCTCGGCCTGTTCGGGATCTTCTGATCGGTAGGTCTCGGTTGCTCCGGCCACCTCACAAAGACCCAGCAGGCGATCCGCATCCGCTATCCCTGCATCACCCGGCACATCGACCTGAGCAATCAGTAGAGCGCCAGCTTCGGTGTTCAACCCCATGGGCTTGAAGGCCTCAACTGCCTTGAGCGTCGGCTGGTCTAGCACCTCGAGCATGCTCGGTGTGAGAGCACCCATGACGGCTTCCACTGCCTTACCGGCTGAAAACAGGTCATCGAATACTGCTACGGCTGTCGTTGCGGGCGGCGGTAGGGGACGCAGTCTGAGTCGGGCCATAGTGACCACGGCCAAGGTGCCTTCACTGCCGACAACCATCCCCGTGAGGTCGTAACCGGCGACACCCTTGACCGTACGTCGACCCAGGCGCGCGATGGTCCCGTCAGCCATCACGACTTCCAATCCGAGCACGGCCTCTCGCGTGACGCCGTACTTGACGCAGCACAATCCCCCTGCGTTGGTGTTGACGTTTCCGCCGATAGAGCAGAAGTCTTTGCTCGCAGGATCCGGCGCGTACCACAGACCGTACTTCGCTACATGGTCACGCAGTTCTGTGTTGAAGATTCCTGGCTGTGTTTCCACGTAGCCGTTCGCTTCGTCAACGCACAGAACTTCGCGCATCTTCTCTACGCACAGGATCAAACTGCCATCAATGGCATTTGACCCACCGGTAAGACCGCTCCCAGCGCCGCGAGGAACGACCGGCACCCGATACTGATGAGCCGCCTTCAAAATGGCTGAGACCTGTTCAGTGTTACGAGGAAATGCCACAGCAAAGGGTTGTCCGGCCTGTGAGCCAAGTGATCTGTCTCGAACATAACTGGCCAAGCGATCCGGGTCCGTGACGACATCACCGTCGGCTAACGCGGCTTCACATGCCAAGAGCACTGCGTCTTCATCAGTCACCACGTCACCGTAGCGCTCCACTGATGCTGGTGCGTGAGGAACACGTGATCCAAGGTGTCAGTGACTCAAGGGTCTGCCTACAATCACCAGATGTGCTGCCCACTGCTGATCCTGGTGTTTCTCGGACCTCGCTTTGCATTCGGATTCGTTTGGATTTTCACCTCGCGTGTCGCTGAAGCATTCCCGGGGAACTGGATCATCCCGCTCCTGGGACTTCTCTTTTTGCCCTGGACGGCTCTGGCATTCGTTGCAGCCTGGGCACCAACGGGCGGTGTCACCGGGCTCGGCTGGGCTCTGGTTGCACTCGGCCTCATCTTTGACATCAGCACCTATGCCGGCCGTGCAGCTCAACAGCGCTACGAGAGTTCACGCTAAGCAACTGGGGGCCTGCCTTCTGACGATCGCGGGGCTGCTCACTGCCGGGTGCGGGCGGGACACACCGCCACAGGTTGGCGTCACCAGTTTCTCGGTAGACGACCGGATAGAACTCCCAGCGCTCAGCGGCGTGGACCTGGATGGCACGCGGAGAGCAATGAGTTCAGGCACCGCTCACGTCACCGTGCTGAACGCCTGGGCATCCTGGTGTGACCCGTGTCGGGATGAAATGCCGATACTCGCGGAACTCGATCGTGAGTTCTCAGATCGTGACGTTGAGTTCATCGGACTCAACGTCCAGGATGATCCAGCCGATGCCCGCGAATTTCTCGAGCGAGCAGGCATCGACTTCCCGAGCCTGGCTGACCCAGAAGGCTCACTTCTTGCAGCGATTCCGGAGGTCCCACCGAAGTCCGTCCCCAGCACACTCGTTCTGGACCACGAGGGTCGAATTGCCGCCCGATTCATCGGGCCCTTTGAGGAGGTTGAATTGCGCTCTGCGATTCAGGCCGTGCTCTCCGAGGAGCAGCCATGACGGGCTCATCAGTCATCGATGCACAAGCCCTGCCCCTTCAGCACCGTTCCCTCCCCGAGACCAAGGCAGTGACATCTGGTGTAACCACGGCCTCAGTAGAACTGGGCAGCATTAACGGACTCAGTGCCGGCGTGTGGGAGCACGCTGCCGGTGTCTCGACTGACGTGGAACAGGATGAAATGTTTGTCGTCATCTCCGGTCGTGGCCGCATCATTCTGGACAACGGAGAGGTGCTACTCCTTCAACCCGGGACAGTCGGCAGGCTCCGCGCCGGGGAGACCACGCGTTGGGAGATTGACGAGCCACTGCGCAAAGTCTGGTTTACCCCCGCTTAGCAACGGTCCAGATAACCGTCCTGGCATGCTGATGCCGTGTCACAGGTTGGCAACATCGTTCTGATCCTCACCATCCTCGGAATGATCGCCTTCGCCATCTCCGGTGCGGTCGCGGGCGCCAGGGCAGGAATGGACTGGTTGGGGCTGAGCACCCTGGCTGCAGTGACTGCGATCGGTGGAGGCACCCTGCGTGATGTCCTCATGACACGAACGCCTTCTTGGCTCATTGACTTTTGGCCGAGTGTTCTCGTCGTAGCGGGCGCTGTCGTGGTGGTCTGGATCGGCATCCGTATTGCCCCCGGTCGCGGTCAACACCCGTGGCTGGTACATGTATTTAGTGTCACCGATGCCATCGGACTGGCCACCTTCACCATCGTCGGCACCGACGTTGCGCTGGCAGTTGGGTTCGCTTCCGCCCCAGCAGTCGTACTGGGAGTGATCAGCGGGATTGGCGGCGGCATCATTCGTGACGTCATTGCTGGTCGACGCATTGAGATCTTCACCGGTGAGGTCTATGCATTGGCCGCCGCAGCCGGATCTATCGCTTTCGTGCTCACCCGATCTTTCGGCGGTTGGGTATCACTACTCCTCGGGCTCGCTCTCACCCTGACTATTCGCCTCGGTGCAATCGCACTGGGTTGGCGAGTACCCACGCTGGCGATCTCCGATCCGCCCGCGAGGCCCTGATCAGGAAGAGTCCAGAATCGACATACGGCAGGATGAGGTCCACCGGCTCCGTAGCTCAGGGGATAGAGCAGAGGTTTCCTAAACCTTGTGTCGGCAGTTCGATTCTGCCCGGGGCCACACGTACAGAACACTTGTGCTGTTTCGGCGAGGTGACCCCCCTCTGAGCGGTCAGTGTTGGGTGCGGATGCTTGCGCCCATATACGCCTCAACTGCATGGGCACTGAGCGCCACGGCAATCTTGCGGTCGCATTCGAGTGTTTCGACTTCTACGGCTTACCTGCAGAAAGACCTGTTCAAAATTGGGGCGAAGAGATGCCCGTAACACTTACTCATGGCAGAAACGGGTGCATCCACTGGCCGCACACTGGAGGCGACTAAGGCACATGAAACCACCGCTGCGGGCTAATGCGATCGCGTCTTGCGATGAAGCCCTTGGTGACCATGGCCACGATGACACTCCCCCGAAGGCGAGCAAACCCACGGACAAAATGTCGAGTGAATCGACAAGAATCCCTGGCTCACCCTGAGGTGATCTAGATCACCGCCGCCGCAGCCGCAACCGTCCCTACGGCTCCAACAACACCAGCAGCGATCACGTAGGGGTCCGTGCCGCCGGCGATAGCCGCTAACTGCTCTTCGGACAACTCTGCGCCGAACACCTCCAGGAATGCCTCGCGGATCTCATCTGGTGTCGCATCGAACCCTTCCGCGACGACGAGGGCTTGCGCCGCAGCGGGGTCATCCTTAAGTGCGGCCAGCCGCACAGCGAA
>CAZKFI010000003.1:0-18651 GCA_964551975.1 uncultured Bifidobacteriaceae bacterium
CTAGTCAGTGGTGACTTCACCAAAGTGTTCTGCTCTAGTTGCGGCCGCGAGTGGGATCGGTACGAATTTGAGGAAGCTCTTGGAGGTCCCCTTGATCCGCGGCTTGCCGGAAAGCTTCCCTTGCCCATGGACTCTTCGCCGGTAGCACAGAAACTGGCAGCAGTCCTTGATCGCCATGACATTGACTACGGCACGCCGTACCTCGTTGCGCAGCTCGTATCGCCGAACGAGGGAGAGCCCATTGGGTTCTTCAAAGGGATGAAGATGGGTTGGGACAAGGAACGCGGCAAGCCTGTTGACGAGGCTCTGGTGAACAAAGTGCTGGCCAACGACGTTCGCTATGTGGCCATTTATGAGGAATACCTAGCTACCTACACCGTGACCGACGAAACCACTTCAGTTACTGAGTATCTCTTTGACGACTACCTCACCGATGGAGAGTTTCAGACCATTGATCCAGGGTTCACCCTTGAGCTGCCCTCGAAGAAGACCCTTCGACAGTTCAACGACGTTCTCAGCACCATGCGGATGATTCACCGAGCTAACGCAACTCCTTTTCGCCCAGTTCTGTTCGGTGAGGCCGCTCGCCAGGCTGACTTAGAGAATTCAGCACAGGCACCAGTGCATGGATCATTGGCTGAAGAATTGGAGCGCCTTGCCGAGCTTCGGCGGCAAGGACTGTTGGACGATGCGGAATTCACGGCGGCAAAGCAACGCATTCTCGGTGGATAGCCGATCCTTAAAGAATCTCATGACATTAGGCGCTGACAGTCCAACCCCCGACTATGTAGGTCAGCGACCGAGTGCAGACGGGGCCGCCGAGTCCACCATTGGGCCACTGCGCACTCGATAGCACCCAACCCCCGTGCACGTTCGTACCGTAGGCGAATGCCTCGTCTTCTTCGATTGCACAGGACCCACCTTCAAGAGCTGGGATTTGCTGCAGGATCGATGGTGGCGTCTGGGCTGAATCTTCGACTGCTCGCCTCACCCGCTGGAGAAAGGGAAACCCACCATTGATCGCGGGGTCGATGCCCCAAATGGTGGAAGAGCTGATGCCTTGGCTAATCGACCACCCGGCGTAGGTCGCTATGTCTTGCAGCTCAACCGCCGTCTTGAATTCGACATTGACCGGAGGAGACACCGCACCGATGATGTCACTTACGCCACGGCCCGACTGAGAATAACTTGATGACCTCGTCCCCTCACTCCAGCCAGCGAAAGCGCCTACGTAGATGGCACTTGAAGCATTCACAACGCTCACCCGACCCAAAAGATTCTGGACTGAGGCACTAGAGAACGTCCTGCCGATGACACCTCCGACGGAGTTCGGAGCGAAGGTGGATGCGCTCGGAATCGTGATGGTGCCACTCACCCAGCAATTCGCTACGGTCCCGTTGGTGTAGCCGACCAAACCACCCATTCTGGCGAGTCCATCGGCAGCCCTACAGTCAACTGTGCCGGTAGCAGAACTTCGTTCGACAGTCCCGGATGTTTGACCAATAAGCATCGAAGCAAAGACGGTTTCATAGCCACAGTTCACGAAGGCATTCACCAGATCAAGATTGCGTAGTGCAGAACTTGCACTTGTTGATAAGCCAATGAATCCAAGTTCACGTGCTTGATTTGCTCGCACCACCGGTTGGGCATCGATGTTCAGATCAGTCACTGAGTGCCCATCTCCGTCGTATGAACCCTCAAACGGCTTATAGAGGGCAGAGCCTGGCGTGCTGAAGCCAATACCGTGTGACCAAGTGCCACTCAGTCGAATATCTGCGGTCTGCCGGTAGGCGCAGGAGTAGTAGCTCGGCGTCGTCGTATAGCCATCACGGAGGGACGTCAGATCCGCCTCTGTGGCGATGAGGAACGGTGAGGCACCTGTGCCCTCACCTCCTGAGAAGGCCAGGCTCCCATCACCACAGCTTGACGCCTGCGCGGGTGGCGATCCCAGTAACAACATGATGGTAGCGAGGAGAATGGCGAGAAGGGCGATACAGGCAGTGATGAGCTTTCTCCGACAAAGACGCATGTCGGCAGGGTTGCCGCTGGATGACTGCAGAACAAGGGGAGGCTGTGGAAACCCCTAGCCAACCGACTCTGTCGCCCTTGGGAACACGAGGCGACACACACGTTGTCCATCAGGCTCGACCCTGACCAAGACCGACTGAGCGACGGAGGCTAGCCACGTGGTACCAATTCCCGGCTGGCGCTGGTCAGAATGCTTCACACCGTTATCAGTCACGGTCACGCTGAGTTCTTGGTCGCCCATCTCAATGTCTATCCAGACTTGAGTTGCCCGTCCATGACGCACGGCGTTAGCAATTGATTCCTGTGCGACATCCACTAGTAGGTCCCACTCCACTACGGCTAGTGGAACGCTGGTCAGGCGAAGCTGCACGTCAGCGATGCCTCGCCATGCCTCGGCCGTCTGCTGCAGCCGAAGATAGCCGGGGGAGACCCTTTCGCGCGGTGAGTGCGCCTCATCGATCGCGCGTGTAGCACGCTCCAGAGCCATCCGCGCACGCTGCGGATCATCGAGTGCCGCGGCAAGTTGTAACTGGAGGGCAGCTGCAGTGAGAGCTGGTTGCACTGAGTTATGCAGCATGGTTGCAGTGGCGGCATCGACCTTGCGTCGCACGAGTTCACCAAGGTGACGATCCCAATCTGGCTCAGCGATGCGTGCATGCAGGTCCGCAACGGTCCGTGCCCGATCAGCACCCAAGGTGACCACAGTTGCCACGCCAACTGTTATTAGTGGTAGGCCCAGCGCAACCGCGATAGGCGAGAAAGGTTGACCTAATCCGAGCACCGCAATTGTTGCCGCACCAACAACTGCTGGCGCAAGCATGATTCCGACGTAACGCACAAGTGCCGAACTCTCCGGTCGACTCGGTATACGGATCGGCAGTGCTAGAACCAGGCCGTAGGCGAGAGCCACTCCAGTACCGACGAGGGCACCACGCCATTGACCATGGAGCACGACCGAACCCCAGGAAAGGAGCAGCAGCGCTGGTAGCAGGAGCGGCAGGACCGGGATCTGCGTGGTAAGAATCCTTCCCAAGAGATCTCTGCGTCCGTGCGCCTGCGGGGCTAGAGGGCGGGGCCTGAACCACAGGTCATGACTCAACGGTCTGAGTCGCGTTTCAATGGCGTTTTGCAGCAAGGCCGCCGTATGAGCATGGTCCTGCGTCGACCCACCTACGATCGCTCGGATTTGATCTGACGTCTCAGCAACACGGTCTGCGGCAGAGGCTCTTGCTGCCGCGGTCACGTCCGCGTCAAGGAGACGTCCCTGCAATTCACGCGCCACCAGAATGGCGAGCAATTCTTCAACTTCCTGGCGATGTCGCTGATGAGCGGCTAAGGCTGCACCGATTACCGTCAACCAGATCGCCATGGTCACAGCCGATGCGCAGGTTCGCATCACCACGTCTGGTGCCTGTCCGATCACGGCGATCGTCAGACCGCGAATACCCCCGGCGAATAGCATCAGGACGATAGTCAGGATCTGTGGTTGCGGCAGGCGTGTTGTCAGATAACTCCCGAGGACCATGAAGATCCCCATTGGAATCTGCGCAAGTAGGCCGATCAGCATCCAACGGAAAACCTCACTCGGATCGGTGAGGCTGTGAAACGAAGCCAAGGGTGCGGCAATGACGCCCACGGGTGTAACCAGTGCCCACGCCTGCAGAGTCAAACCCTGGTGTGAGCCAACCAGCGACACCCAGTTGCTTCGCATTTCAGGTGAGTTTCCCGGCCAGTTCCAGGTAGGCCCTGGCAAGCCGTACTCGCTGATTGTGCTCTGGGTCCCGGGGCATATCAAACGTGTCGTAGAGCCTGGTGATGGTCTGCTCGACCGCACTGACACTGACGCCCCTTTCCGCCGCGATTGCCTGAGTGCTCAGGCCCGCAGCCAATGAGCGCAGCACCTGTACCTGGAGGTCACTCAGCTCAGGAAGAGCGTTTGTGGTGTCTCGACGATCTCGCAGCGGCTCGTGGGCCACGGCTGAAATGGATTCGCGCAGCACCTCTATATCCGTGACATCCCCCTTGGCGAGGTCGCCGGTGCCCGTTGGCGGGGCAACGGTTCCTGGTGCCACCAGGCGTGGGTCTCGGTAGGTGGAGAGCAAAAGTAGACCGATGTCTGGCTGTGCCAATCGCAGCGCGTGCGCTAGATCGATGCCCGTGGGTCCTGGGCCTAGATCAAGATCGAGTAAGGCAACCTGAACCGAGATGGTGCGTTGTATGTCTAAGGCTTCTCGTGCGGATGACGCACGGCCTACGACGGTGAAGCGCATAAATTGCAGGACGGCGCAGACGGTGGTCAGGGCGAAGGCGTCATCGTCGACAACAAGGACCCGGCAGCCGATCACGGCAAGAGGGTGGCATGGCCCTCGCAGTCATACCAATGGGGCCTGTGGCTTTCCCCACCCACTCACTGTCCATGGCCCGCTCAACCTTCGATCACTACGCTCAACGGATGGTGAGTGCCGCTCAACGGGAGGTTCTGCCCGACCGCTTGCGCGGTCTCGCCTTGCTCGGCATCGTCGTTGTCAATGCGCCCCTTTTCGGGATCTCAGGTGGAGAGGGGCTTACGCAAGAGTCCGTCACAGGGCCGCTGAATTCGATCGCTGCATTTCTCATGCTTGCCTTCGCGCAGGGCAAGTTCTACCTTCTCTTTTCTTTTCTCTTCGGGTACAGCGCCTCATTTATCTTGCGGGATAACACCCGACCGAATCGAATTCGCTTCAGTCGGCGGCTCCTCGTGCTGGCAGTCATCGGCCTAGCGCACGCTGTCTTCCTCTTCATTGGTGACATCCTGCTTACTTACGCGCTTCTCGGCTTCGGACTCTTGGCCCTGTCCCGAAGGTCGAACCGGGCCTTGAAGATCTGGGTAGTGGTCCTTGTGGTCGCCTCGGTAGTGCTGCTCACCTTCTTTATTGCACTGATCGCCCTCCTTCCTCAACCAGACCCCTCGATCATTCGCCTGGATTCCGCGCTTGCAGAGGGCACGTTCCTTCAAGCCTCTGCCGCTCGACTTGCGACGATTCCGACGGTGCTGCTCTTTCTCCTCTTTGTGCAGGGTGGCATGGCATTCGCAGCATTCCTTCTTGGGCTGCTTGCCTCACGTCGTCAACTCCTCAGGGATCCCAACACGTCCATCGCGCTCTGGCGCCGCATGATGATCATTGGTTTCGCCGTTGGACTACCACTTCAGGTCGTAGCCGCCTGGCTGCAACTGGTCGCCATCACCAACGGCAACCATTACTCGCCATTGGGCGCACTCGGGGTGATCCTCGGATTCGCCACTGCCCCATTGCTCACTGCCGGCTATATCGGCCTCGTTGGCTGGGGCCTGTCCCGGAGACCGCGCTTGTTTTCGTTCGCTGAACCCGCAGGCAGGGTCTCGCTCAGTGTCTACATCGGCGAATCAGTGATGCTCTCACTGCTGTTCTGCGGATACGGACTTGGGTTCTATGGCCGTTGGGGTGCTTTCGCAGTACTCCTCGCTGCGGTCGCAACCTGGATGGCCCTCGCATTGCTTGCCTCGGTGTGGCTACGACGATTCACTCGGGGGCCACTTGAAGTCTGCGTGGCAGCCTTGTCCGGAGTTCCCCGGCTCACCCGCTCAGGGGCTTCTTGATTCTGACTCTCGTTCTGGTCTAGTTCGCCCACTATTCGGCGAGGCTCCACCAGCTCCAGTGAGGTCGAAGTCTCCTACTGGCACCTTGGCTGGCCATCTGATGATCACGACAATGGCGACGAGTAGAACGACAATCCCTGCAATCGTCTCTATGGCCTGCAGGGTTGAGCCGCGCGCGAATTCCAGCACACCGGCACCCACCTGCTGGATGAGGATGAATCCCGCCATCACCAGCACGAAGTACCCAAAAACCCTGCGCAAGCGATCAGGGTGTACGCGTCCAGAGATCACTGCACCGATGAGTGACCCGGCGACGGCGAATCCGGTGATGACCAAAATCACGGGCCAGTTGAATTCCGTCGAAGGATTGAATGAGACGAATCCACTACCGCCGAAGTCAAGGATGTATCCGAGGAATCCTGCGAAGGACTTCATCATCACCACAAGAAGTGATGTGCCCACCGCCATCTGCATGGGGAGTCCACCAAGAAGCACCAGTGTCGGCACAACAAGGAAGCCGCCTCCTGCACCCACCAATCCCGTGACCAAGCCAACGACGAGACCGTCCAACAGAATGCGAAACAGCGGAAGTCCTTGATGCGGCACGCCCACCACCTGACGGCGTCCGCGCACCATCGCCAGCGCGGTGGCGGCCATCATGATCGCGAATGCCGCTAGCAGCAGAGCACCGGGCAGTCGCGCACCGATCTGTCCCCCTGCAAAGGCTCCCACCATGCCCGCGGATCCGAAGATGAGTCCGGTCTTCCAGCGCACACGACCCGCTCGAGCATGGTGAATCAATCCGAAGGCCGAGGTCACCGCGACTACGAAGAGACTGGCAGCAATCGCCTGTCTGGCATCGAACCCCAGTACGTAGATCAGTAAAGGCGTGGTCAAGATCGAGCCGCCGCCGCCCAACAACCCCACGGCTACGCCGATGAAGATGGCGAGGAAACCTGCTAGGCCCAACACGTTGTGAAACTCCGATTCTTGCTACGCAGGAACTGCCATCGGCGCACGTGACGAACGTATGCGTTGCTCGCACGCACTTCAAGTCCTCTTGTTGGATCACGACCGAAGTCGTGGTGCGCACTACATCGATATCTCCTGCTCACTTAGTCGGGAAAGCAGACAATGCGCCGCAGATGGGTGAGCGTGCTGTCTCAGTACGCGGTACCCAACTGAGAGCAGTACCTATGTGAGAGCACTACCTATGTGAGATCAGTATCCAATTGACGGCGATCCCTATGTGAGAAGGTGAATTTATGAATCCGATTCGGTTGAGTCCAATGCGCCGGGCCATTGGTCTGGTCATGATGTTCATCGGGGTGAGTTGGGCACTACTCGGTGGCGGCATGATCCAAGGAAGTGTCATATCTGGCCAAACCATCTGGGTTTTCGTAGGTATTGCCCTAGCGGTTGGGGGCCTCGCCGTACTGACGGTGCGAACGGGAAAGAAACCAGACCAGACCTGATCAGGCTGCGTCAAAGGGCACTACCGAGGCATCAACCACCTGCATCAGTGCATCGGCAAGAGCAGCGTCCGCCGCGGCGCGCAACGTAGCCGCACTTGGATCGTCAAAGAGGTTCACTGTTTCTTCCGGATCATTGGCTAAGTCGTACAGCTCGCCGATGTCCGTTCCTGCATAGCGGCTGATGCGGAAGAGATCGGTGACCAACGTGCGAATACGAACAGGACCTGGCAGGCCATCGATACCGTACGGCTGGTCTTCCTCGATCAGCACGCCAGTGCGCCATGCCGGGCGCTGCCCCTCCAAGATTGCTCGTAGCGTGCAACCCTGGGCAGTCTGGAGGGGGTCTGCATTCGCCAGGTCCAGCAGCGTCGGGGCTAGGTCTGCACTACTCACCAACTCGTCGTGCACCCCGGAGCCGGCAACGGCGCCAGAGATGATGAACGGAACTCGCACGGCGCCGCGATAGTGCGTGAAGTGCTTCAGAATCAAGCCGTGGTCACCAAAGACGTCACCATGATCAGAGGTCAGGGCAATAACAGTGTCGCGGGCTGAATCACTGCGATCAACGGCGTCCAGGATCCGGCCTATTGAGTCATCAATGAACTCGATAGATCCAAGTTCTGCAGCGAGAGCATGACGGAACTGCTCCTCGGTTGGAGCCCACAACATCATCGGGTCGATATCAGGCTCACCTCGTCTAGCAGCCATGCGCCGTAGGTGTTCGGGCGAACGTGCATGGTCCTGCCCAAACGTTGCAGGGAGCGGCATATCCGCTGGGCTATGCCGATCGAAGTACTCAACCGGCGGTGCGAAGGGATGGTGGGGGTCTGGGTACGAGACGTAGAGCAAGAGATTTCCATCGCGATGCTCTTCAAGCCTTCGAATGGCTTCTTCAGTCACGTAGGTGGTTGGGTGCAAAGCAGCAGGAGCAGCGGATGCGTACACCTGACCGGCCCAACCAGCGTAGGAAGCAAGTGCATTTCCCTGACCTGCTTGCGCTAAAGGATCAAAGCCTCGTTCACGCGCCCACTGCACATAGTTTCCGGAGACGCGATCGCCATGTCCGCAGACGATAGAAACGTCGTCGAAACCGTAATAGTCCGGGGGCAGAGTGACATCACCGTCCGCATGACGTTGGAAGTCTTCCCACGACTGGAACGACTCACCGAAGGGCCCCTGCACGGCGCGCTGCCAAAGGGCCGGCATAGCTGCGCGGATTTGATCGAGTTGATAGTCCTCGTAGGGATAGCCCATGGGTTGCAGGTGTAACTTGCCAATGGCCGCCGTCCGCCATCCTGCACGTCTCAGGACCCGCGGAAAGGTTTCAGCATCTGGGTGCAGCGGAATGCCATTTGTTCGCAATCCATGAACAGACGGCCATCGACCCGTCATGATCGTGGCTCGATTCGGCATGCACACTGGATTCGCCGCAAAGGCCCTGTTGAAGACGTGACCGTTTCGGGCGAGTCGATCGATATTCGGGGTTCGCACAGGTACCTGCCCGACAAAGCCCAGATGGTCTGCGCGCAACTGGTCAGCGACGATAACCAGGATCACACTCATCAGGGCCTCCCAAGATTGCCGTGCACCGTAGTTCCATCGATAAGCACTGCGTCAACCTCGACTTGCAGAATGTCGTCCGGATCCGTCCAGTCGACATCGTGATCAAGGACAACCAAGTCTGCCGCCATCCCAGCCGCGATTCGCCCGCGCCAGTTCTCTTCATGGCACTGCCAGGCTCCAGTGTGTGTCATTGCAGTCAGTGCCTCAGTTGCTGATATCTGCTGGTTGTCGCGGTACGCCTGCTCATCACGCAGGTTGCGCAGCATTGCGGACACCAGCGTCCTACGCCAATCTGGCTCAATAACGGGTGCATCCGATGACAGGGCCAACTGGACACCGAATTCCAGTGCCGAACGCAGTGGTTGCTTTCCCATATTGCGATCACGACCCAGATACCTGGTGGCCGCTGAACCCACCGCCCAGCGAATTCCCGGTTGGGTGTTGAGCCCGATCTGAAGGTCCCTGATCCGCGGCAGGTCCGCGTGCTGCACGAGGTCACCATGAATGATGTAGTGCCGTAGATCTTGCCCATCTTCAAGCGCTGCAACAGCGTCAATGAAAGTTGTGATCGTGGCATCACCAGTGGCGTGTGTTCCCACCTGCCACCCCCGAGAGGCTCCAGCAGCAACGATGGAACGCAGCTCATGAATCCGCTCAGCATCTGTTGCGCCAGCTACCGTCATGTGCCCATGTGTGCAATCGTCGTAGGGCTCACTCAGCCACGACGTTCGACTGCGCGGTATGCCATCCGCGAATACCTTGAGTTGATCGACACTCAACCTTCGATCACGGGTTGCGCGCTGGGGCGGTCCCCAACTGTCAAGGCCGCTCGCCACATCCTGCGCTCTGGTGCCACCGAGTCCACCGAACAGGAGCATCACATGGGTGCGCAATAGAAGTTCACCCGACGCATCCAGTGCTGCATAGGCAGCAGCCGCTTCCAGTGTCCCGGTGCCATCCATCAGGGTTGTACCGCCGGGCCCAAGACCGGGCTCCGTAACCGAGACGATGCCGCGGCGAAGCAGATCCGCCTGCGCGGTGCGGATCGCGTTGAGGCGCTCGGCCGCGCTGATGGATGGCATTGCCCCTGCCACTAGGCCAACAGCGGCTTCGAAGAGCAGTCCCGTGGGCTCGCCGTGTTCATCACGGACGATGACTCCACCGACTGGATCCGGCGTTGCCGCGCTGATGCCCGCCACGCGCAAGGCAGCCGTATTCACAACGGCCGCATGCCCCGAAAAATCGCCCAGCAGCGCAGGGCCGAGGTTGGTGACATCGTCAAGATCTGCTGCAGTGAGTTGGCCGTCCGAACCGGACCCCCGAACGGAGGGCAACCAGCCTTGGCCTCGGTACCAGCCGCTGCGTTCAGGTTGTGCGGCACGCAGGAGCGTTCGCATGGTCTGCAGGTCGGTGGCCTCGCCCAGCGGAAGGGCCGTGAGTGCGCGTCCATGCGCGTAGGCATGCAGGTGGGAATCGTCGATGCCGGGTATCACCGTGCGACCATCAGCGTCATGCGTCGCCCTGGGCGCATCAATCATCGGCAGGACGGCGACAATTTGAGTGCCCTCAATCACGATGGCCGCGAGTTCACCCGATGTGGCGCTACGTGCGTTCCCAATGATCACCGGCACATTCGACCCCATGGTGCGGTTACGCTACCGCTTCATTCGCTTCATTTGCTCTGGTTCATGCCTAGGCACGCATGCTCTGGTGGCGTGGTCGAAACCTCGTCGTTTAGAACCTTGTCGGTCGGAAATGTGCACGGGCACGGTAAGAACGTTCATGTCATTCCGCACCGCTCTGGGGTCATTCTGGCCCGTACGATTTCGCAAAATTGCCGGACACTTAGCCGAACTTCACCTATCGTGAGGCTCGCTCGGCATGGATCATGCCAAGAACCCCTGGGAGGACAGACGTGAGCAGTATTCGACGTAGAGGCGTCGCACTCGCCGGAACGGTTGGCGTGTTGGCGGCGACACTGATCGGAGCCAATGCAAGTCCGGCCGCAGCCGCCGAGACCGACATCAAGGTCGGCACAGTTGCAATCAACGCGATGGGTCAGGTGCCCTGGGGCGTGTCCTCGGGCATTTTCAAGAAGAATGGCATCAACGTCGAGGAGATCGTGATCTTCCCAGCGCCACCGCCAACTCTTGCCGCACTCGCGGCCGGTGCAATTGATTTCGCTTACGCGCCGTCGATTGCAATCATCAACGCCTACGCCAACACCGGCATGGCACTGAAGGTCGTTGCACCTGCTGATGGATACAAGCGTTCCTCGCTTGCTGCAGCGAAGAAGGATCCAGTCGCTGCTGCCAAGTTGGACGACACCGGTGTCTGCGTGAACCCGGCCAGTGGCATCACGAGCTGGAAGCAGCTCGAAGGCAAGACGGTTGCGCTGCCTGCACGCAAGACCCAAGGCGAGGTAACCATCGCCCAGGCGGTGACGAACGCCGGAGGAAATGTCTCCACGATCAACTGGGTGACCATGCCCTTCGGCACCATGATCGACAGCGTCAAGAGCGGCAAGGTCGATGCGGCCTTCACGGTTGAGCCATTCACCTCAGCCTGTACCGCAAGTGGCATGAAGAACATCGGTTCGCCCGGTATCCAGTTCTTCGACGTGGAGAACGCCATCGGCATGTGGGTGACCACGGCAGCCTTCGCCCAGGCAAATCCGGCGGCGGTGCTTGGCTTCCAGAAGTCGATCAGGGAGATCCACATCTTCGGCAACACCAAGGCTGGCTGGGACAAGATCCTTCAGTCCGCCAACCCCACCTACACGGAGGTGGACCTGGAGACGGCACGCAAGGCCAGTCCGTCTTACTTCCCGAATACGATCGTGGCGCTTGACCTCAGTGGGCCAGCCAGCAAGATGCTCAAGCTTGGCTACCTGACGAAGCCACTCGATATCAAGGGGCTGCTCTACAAGCAGTACCGAGGCTAAGCGTTACGGGGCCTCACAGCACGTTGCAATACTCGGCGCTACACCCGTAAACGCCGTATAAGTGAAGGAGTCGCCTTGCCAGGATCGATCCGTCGGATCCCGGCTGGCCTGGTCTCGACGATCGCCGCACTCATCGTGTGGCAGATCGTCGGATCGGTTGGCCCCCTGGCAGGCGACTCCTTCGCAACGGCAAGCGAGGCGCTCGTTGCCCTTGTTGGCCTGCTCGGCGACGCAAATTTCTGGATCGCCTTCCTTGAGACTCTGCAGATGGCCATCATCGGCTTCGCCCTGTCGATGCTTATTGCCGTTCCCCTCGGGCTACTGATCGGCCTCAGTCGATTTTCCTACCGCTCCACCAAGTTCACCTTCGACTTCTTCAAGGTCATTCCACCCATCGTCCTCATCCCAATCGCCATCCTCGTTATTGGACCCAGCATCACGATGGGCGTGGTGCTCATCATTTTCGCCAACGTCTTCGCGGTTGCGATACAAACCGCATACGGAGTGCGTGATGCCGATCCTGTGCTCCTGGAAACCATGCGTTGCTACCGCATGAGCCTGTTCCAGCAGATCCGTTACGCACGCTTACCAAGCGCTGCCGTGCAGTTGGCGATAGCCGCGCGCATTGCCGCGGCAGCAAGCCTCATCGTGGCCGTTGTGGCAGGCCTGGTTGGCGGTGCACCAGGACTGGGGAGTCTGCTGTCGCGCTATCAAACCTCCGGAACAGCTGATCGCACCTACGCAGTCGTTCTGGTCCTCGGCATTCTGGGCCTGGTTACCTCTCGCCTGATCGTGCGACTGCAACGTCGCGTCGTGTTCTGGAGCGGACGATGAGGCGAATCTGGCGCTGGTTCCTGGCAGTGATCATTGGTGGCTGGTTGCCTGTCCTGCTCCTTGTCTGGTGGTGGAATGCCAGCGCAGACTCCGTCGATCCCTTCTTTCCGCCGCTGTCTGTGATCTGGGAGCAATTCAAATTCAACTGGATCTGGCAATTCTGGGGTGTCCACGTGATGCCGACCCTGCAGAATTTGATCCTCGGCTTTCTCCTAGCCACCGCTATCGCCATCCCCTTGGGTGTGTTCGCAGGCTCATCGCCCACCGCCGCGCGCTACATCGAGCCGTTGGTGGACTTCTTCCGGTCGATCCCACCAGTGGCGCTGGTCCCCATCTTCATTCTGGTTCTGGGACTCGACGCCACAATGCGTGTTGCTGCCATCACCATCGCCGCCTCGTTTCCCATTCTCCTCAACACCATCGAGGGCGTGCGATCGACAAACAGTGTGCTCCTAGATACCGCGTCAGTGTTTCGCCTGACGAGGAGTCAGGTGCTCTGGCGAGTGCGGCTACCTAATGCGATGCCCACTGTGTTCGCCGGACTTCAGGTCGGATTCCAGATCGCCTTCATTGTGGCCATCGCCTCGGAACTCCTTGGAGCGGGATTCGGCCTTGGGGCCTTCACGCTCATCGCCACCGACACATTCATGATTTTGGATGCGTGGACCGGCGTCATGCTCCTGGGCATCCTCGGCTATCTGCTGAACATCGTGTTTGACGTCATCGAGCGCATCTCACTGCGCTGGTATTTCGGCCAGAAGAAGCTCGCCTAGGTGTCGGAGGGATTGTGACAACAGCAGCCATCACCATTCGGGACGTCCGAATGGATTACCCCTCACCTTCGGGCACCAAGCATGTTCTTGGTGGGATCTCGTACGAGGTTCAGGAAGGGCACTACGTTTCCATCGTTGGTCCTTCTGGCGTTGGCAAGACCACCCTGCTGAGGCTGCTGACCGGATTGGCACAACCAACCGGTGGCGAGATCGTCGTTGATGGCAAGCGCCTTTCCGGTGCACCTGATCGCCTCGCCGTCGTACTTCAGGACTACACCCGTTCACTGATGCCATGGCTTACCGTGGAGCGCAACATCGCCTTACCACTCCGCAACGCAAAGCTCAGCAAGGCCGATGTTCGCGAACGCATCACCGCATCACTCAACGAGGTCGGCCTCGAGGGCAGCGAGAAGGCCTACCCGTGGCAACTCTCCGGAGGCATGCAACAACGCGTCAGCATTGCGCGAGCCCTCGCGGTGCGCCCAAGGATCCTCGTCATGGATGAACCATTCGCCTCAGTGGATGCTCAGACTCGCTTCGATCTTGAGGACCTCGTCCTGAAGGTGCGTGCGGATTTCGGCATCACAACACTGATGGTCACCCATGACATCGACGAGGCCACCTACCTTTCCGATGAAGTTGTCGTGCTCTATGGCAAACCGGCAATGATCAGCGACGTGGTCCGTGTGGATCTACCATTTCCGAGGAGCCAGGTGGAGACTCGTAACGACCATCGATTCGCCGAGTTGCGTACCAGGATCTACGAGAAGGTCCGGGGGCTGAGCTAGAAGGGAAGGGCATGGCCAGGCACGCAGAGATCGCTGGTGCGGGCATTGCGGGGATGGGACTGGCCTGCCAGTTGTCTGAGTCCGGCTGGAGCGTTCGCGTTCATGAACGCGCCGCAGAGGTACGCGAGTCCGGGGCAGGGATTGCCCTTGGTCAAAATGGTGTCGACGCCATGCGCACCATCGGTGCCTTTGACAAGGCAATCCTCGGTGGCAGCAAGGTGAACTACTGGAACATCGTCGATCAGTGGGGTCGAATCGTTCAGGAGGAGCACCTCACGACCGAGTTGTATTCGATACCCCGCAGTTCGCTGCTACGCGCATTACATGAGCGCGCGCTGGCTCTCGGAGTTGAGGTCATCACAAGGTCACCAGTCATCGGTGCCCGCCCTGGACATCTGCTACTCGAAGACGGAACACTGCTGCCGGCGGACCTGGTCGTGGGCGCTGACGGCACGAATTCACGGGTTCGTGAATCACTCGTTGCCCAGGGCTTGAAGGTCCGTCGAATCGATCTTCGAGTCGCTGGGTTACGCGCATCAATGCCTGCGGTGGAATCAGATCCAAAAGATGCCATGCTCGAGTGGCTCTCCGGCCAACGGCGCCTGGGTCTGATCCCGTTGGATGGCAAGGAGCTGGTTGCCATCTACATGTTCTGCCCACCGCAGGATCTTGCGGGGCGCAAGGTGCCACTGGATATCGACTCCTGGACGCGCAGCTATCCGCAGCTGCGTCAGGTATTTGAGCGGGTACCGCCCGACAGCACCTGGGGTGAGGTCTGGGAAACCCATTGCTCCTCATGGTCCATGGGCAATGTGGTGTTGCTGGGGGATGCCGCCTTCTCCATGGCGCCGAATCTTGGCCAAGGTGGGTGCACGGCACTTCAGGCCGCCATCACTTTGACTGAGGCACTTGCCAAGGCGCCAGATGTGGAAACTGGGCTCACCCAGTGGGAGGTGCAGGAGCGTCCGCATGTCGACTACGTCCAACGCTGGTCTGGTCGCTATAGCCGGCTGTGCTCGAAGACTCCCACGCCACTACTTCGCGGGCGCTCACGAGTCTTCGGGGCATGGGGACGCTCAAAGCGACTGAATGATCGTTTCGCAGGCGTCGAGGCGAGGCTTCTGGCGTCGGCCTGATGGGCGCGATTCCAGCCAGTTGGGCTGCCGCACTCATCGGCAAATCATCGCGGCCCGTATTCGGGCTGGCCGGGAGTTCGAACCTGCGTTTCCTCGCGGCGCATCGTACGCAGGGTGGTGTCGTCGTTCAGGTGCAGCATGAGGCTGCTGCGGTGGCCATGGCTGCCGGATGGGCCGAAGCATCCGGCCGGGTAGGCGTGGCCAGCGTCCACCAGGGACCGGGCTTCACTAATGCCCTGACTGCGTTGATTGACGCTGACCGCGGCTGGCTTCCCATCGTGCTGGTCACGGGGCATGACGACGATCCCGAACACCACCAGCACGTAGACACCCTTGGCCTCTGCGAGCGCGTGGGCCTGCCGGTCGTCGTCCCGTCCACCACAAGCGAAGTCGAGTTGACTCAGGCCCTAGCGATGGCGGCGACGCTGCGCCAGCCAGTCGTGCTGCTTCCACCTGTTGCCAACACACCCCCCGTCAGCATCCCGCTGCAGACTGAATCAAACGCGGTGCAGCAGATTCCGCCGGACATCACTGAACGCATTGATGCCGCTGCGCGGGTTGCGCTCATAGCTGGTCGTGGCGCGGTGCGCACCGGTGCACTAGACGCGATCGCCGCACTGGCTGACCAGATCGACTCCCTGCTGTTGACCTCCGCACCAGCGCACGGTGCTTTCGCCGACAATCCCCGCTATGCAGGCAGTATCGGTGGGTTCGCCACAGAGGGAACGACCCAGGCCCTGCGTGGCTGCGATGTGGTCATCGCATTTGGCGCCTCACTGGATCAATGGAGCACCGCAGGGGGTCGCACGTTTGCAGATGACGCACTCATTGTTCGCGTAGACCCACGCACGCCCCATGGTGAGTCCACGAATGCTGCACCGAACGAGCGGCGTCGATTTGCCCATGTACCCATGGATGCCGGTGCCTGTGCTACCGAGCTCGGCGCAATCCTTGCTCCACGCACCAGAGACGACTGGGCGCATCAGGCGGCAGCCCGTGGTCGCGCCCGTCGACCGGGCGGCCCGTCCGGAGCGAACTTGGACCCTCGGACCCTGCTTGATCAACTCGACTCGCTGCTGCCCAGAAAGCGTCGGATCGTCCTAGACTCCGGGCACTTCATCGCCTTCGCGGCGATGTATCTGACGAGTTTCGACGGGCCCCACCTGCACTTCGGACAGGACTTTCAAAGTGTCGGCCTAGGGCTTGCCAAGGCAATCGGCGCTGCGAGCACCCTCGATGAACGCCTCACAATCTGTGTTCTCGGTGATGGTGGCGCAGGGATGTCATTTCTGGAACTTGCGACGGCTGTCGACCTGCGGTTACCCATGATCGTTGTGGTGATGAACGATGCGGCGTACGGGGCCGAGGTGCACGATTTTGAGCCTTTGGGAGTTGACGTGTCCGTAGCCCAATTCACCAGCCGGGATTGGGCAGCGGTAGCCACCGCCCTGGGTGCCTCTGCGCAGCGGGTGTGCTCCCTGGCCGATCTGACCGCGATCACAGACTGGTTGCAAGCACCGTCAGGTCCACTCGTACTGGACTGTCAGATCGACCCTGCCATTGATGCCGTCACGGTGATGACACCTGAAGGTGCCGCAGAGTGGTCCTGCGCGGAATGAGAGCCCGTTAACCCAGCACTGCTACCCGCGATCCGAGTCACCTCGTGATCGGGTGAGCCAGGTTGGCGGGAGCAGGTCCGCGGTCGGCATGCGTAGGTCAGTGAACCACGGCGTTGGTGCAATGACCGTTGCGGAGTCTCCGGCCAACCAGCCTGCCCACCAGCTGAACGAACTGTTGCTCATAACTAAGCCTTGTGCTTGAGACATCAGACTCAAGACCTGCTCGGGGGCAGCCCCGGACGTGTTTGCCAGATACGAATCTGGGATGAGGGCGACCAACTGTTCGCCGAATGCATCATCATCCGAGAACACCATGATCGGAAGTTCACCAAGCCGACTGCGCAACTCCAACGCCGAGTCAACGTAGTAGTCCACGGCGCAGACTCCATGGAAGGCGAGCTGTCGAGCCCCCAGGTAGTCACCGCGACGAGCATGCACGGCGATGAAGGTCTGGGGAATTGGTTTCCGGTCGATCCTGTGCTGATCCAATCTGTGCTCCAGGAGGTACTGGCGCAGCTGGGGTGCAGTCGGTTCGGCGTATCGCCAAGACTGAAAGTAGCCAACCAAACGGGTGCCTGCCTGGAGTTGGTTGATCCGCTGGTCATAGGCGAAGGAACGCTCTCGAAACGCCTTTCGGGGCGGCGCTTCACACAGCTGCACCTGCGGTGAGTCTAGGAGCCAGTTGAGTGCGAAGGAGCGTGGCGTCTCCCCAGGCTGACGGCGATGTCGCAAACCCAGCGGCACCCCCAGCCTGTGGGCCTGCGTCCAGCCGGCAGCGAAACCGAAGAGCTGGTTTCCCAGACCACCGGTCAGATCGACGCAGACTCCAGCAAAGCTGGCTCGACCGAACGTCATGCGCATTCCCTAGTGCTCCCGCTATCCGGGCTGCGATGCGCGCAGTTTCACCACGGTGGCCTCGATCCGACGTAGTCGAGTCTCCGGGCGCTTGGCATCGTCAATCGCACGAACGTGCTCACGCTGCTGCGTGTAGGAGAGTGCTGCGAACGCATCGCCGAGCTTGGCCTTGCGCAATGCATCTGCCAAATCGTCGGGGACGATCACTGTGCGTTCGGCAGTGTCGTGGTTGATGTCGACCGTGAACGACGCACCTGGGACTAGCCCCCCATCACGCATGGCTGCGTTCACGACCATCATCCACTGACCGCGGTAAATGGAAATACTCGTGCGGAACTGGCTGCCCCGGTAGGCGATGGTGACGGGTAGTCGACTTCGCCCGTGACTGCCACGTAGCCGGTCGATTTGCTCCTGAGTGAAGATGACGGTTGCTGTCGTTTTACCGGTTGGAATTACCGCCAACTTCATCCGCACGCCCAAACCCTAGGTCATCATGAGTCCTGTGCGAACTCTCCTCACTAGGCACCTAAGCCCTATCGCCATCGGCTTGGTCCTCACAGTCTCTGCCAGCGCGGCGGCGAAAGCTGACCAGGATCCCCCCGCTGATCAGGCAAGGCTCATTCAGCAGGCCCTGCTCACTGCACCTGAGGCTCGTGCAGCCAGCGGCTTCACTGGTCGCCTGGTCGATGACGCACTTGCCGGACGGTCCTGCTATGCCGGGGCAACGACCTGGACCTGCGACGCCTGGTTCACCACTGACCAGTACACGCGTCCGCACCCCAACGGAGTGGCCATCACGCCAACTGCTGATGCGACGGCAGCAACCAAAGAGCTGTCTCGGCTGGCTGCTCTGGAGCCGGATCCCAATCGACCAGGCAGTCGTGTGCTGCGTTCAACACCGAGCACACTGATCGTGCTGACCACCGGATTCGCCGTTGGCACGGACCTCTCTCCGGCGGTCACCGTGTCAGTAACCAAGGTGCAGGGTCGATACCTGGTGATGGGTAGCTGCCAGGTGCA